>NZ_AEXS01000127.1:0-25005 GCF_000204455.1 Paenibacillus sp. HGF5
TGCTGAAGGACGCCGATCCGATACGCCGCCAGCTGCTTGGGCAGATCAGCGACAATAAATTCAATTATTACGTTCCGCAGGATTCGATGGTGCCTCTCAAATCCATGCTGATCCATCCATCCACCCAGTAGCTATCACGATCCATTCGAATGGGAAGGATCCAAGATCCGTTCGTCATTACCGATACCTCGACAGGCAATTATTACTTGTACGAAGGCTGAAGCCCGCGCTTGTTTATTTCAGATTGTATTGAGCTGATCAGTCCTAGGCCCGTTATTGATTGGCAATCATCTTAGTACTCATCCGCAGAGAAATCACACAAGATTACGGAAAAGCTTGATTTCATTTCGGAGAACATAAAGACATAAAAAGCCGCATAAATTGCGGCTTTTTATTATTACGGGCAGGTTAACTTAATGTAACAGCAGAAAGCGTAACACCTTCTTCTTATTTTTGCGGAAGACTTCTTCAACGCAAACCACGTCAGATTTCCCTCGACAAAACTTACATCAGCAGCCGATCTGCACAATTTCCTCAGTTCGTAAATAGGATCTTCAATTAGTTTATCCTACAAATCAAATTTATCCATGTAAACTTCCTTATTGGCAAAGGGACGACAAAGCGTACTTTTTTCTAAATTACCAACCAACCTTACCGTAAAGTAAGGTAACTGTAAGATAAACCATTGGTTTGTTTTTATCTTATTCAATATGATATTTACAACCATGGAACTGCAATTCCCTTCTGAAGGCGCATTACATTCAAAAATTAATCGTTTGCTTCATAGTAAATTGCCTGTACAAAGCAAGCCAATAACATTAAGAAGGGATCAATTATGACGAATAACCAATATATTAAAGCTTTTACGACAATATCATTTATATTCTTGTTTGCTTTTATCAGCCTTTATACCATTGTTCCTCCAAGTCCAGATAAGAAGACGGATATCTCGAAAAATTTCTCCGCGGATCGAGCTGTCCAACACTTAAATCACATAGCAAAGACTGCTCATCCAAGCGGATCAGTTGAAAATGAAAAAGTAAGAAATTATCTTGTAAAACAACTAAAATTAATGGGACTACAACCAGAAATAGAGCATTCCAATCATGCTTCTCTGTACCCCAAAATGTTAACTGGCGGAGATATGTACAACGTCCTTGTTAAACTTGAAGGTACTGGAAGTGATCATGCAATGATGATGTCTGCACACTATGACTCCGTTCAACAAGGACCAGGAGCTAGTGATGATGGAAGCGGAGTAGCCGCTTTATTAGAAACCATACGTGTATTAAAATCAGCTCCTCCTTTAAAGAATGATATCTATTTTGTGTTTACGGATGGTGAAGAGCAAGGACTAATGGGAGCAAAGGAATTTTGGACGAAATCAAAGCATTAACAAAAAATGGATCTCATCATTAATTTCGAGGCAAGAGGAACAAGTGGTCCGTCGATCATGTTCCAAACCAGTGATAAAAACGGTTGGATGGTAAAAGAATTTGCCAAAGCAGCCCCACGTCCCGTTACCTCATCCTTACTAGGAAATCTATTTGAAATCATGCCAAACGACTCGGATCTAACGGTTTCCAATGAAAATAAAATACCCGGACTGAATTTTGCGTATGGTGATGGATGGACCGAATACCATACACCACGTGATGATGTCAACCACCTAGATATACGTTCGTTAGAGCACCAAGGGCAAAACGCCTTAGCAATGGCTAGGCACTTCGGTCAATTGGATTTACATGATATTAAGAAAGAGAATGCAGTGTATTTTAACTTTTTTGGCGTCGTCATTTCCTACTCCTATTATTGGGTCTATCCCCTTACAGGACTGATTCTGCTTTTATATGCAATGGTTACGATCCTTGCAGTCAAGAAAAAGTGCGCCACTTACAAAGGGTTAGGAATAAGTTTGCTAGCAATCCTGTTAGCTGTCATTTCTTCGATCCTCGCAACGGTACTGATTTGGAGGGGTGTAAACGCTTTTTGGGCTGAAAAAATGACCTTATTTAGTGGCGCAATATATGACAGCTCTTTTTATCAGTGGGCATTTCTATTAATCACTGCTTCAATCTGTCTCCTGATCTGGAGGAAATTTCGTTCGCTAAATGAATGGGAAATGACTTTGTCCGCAATCTTTCTTGGTGTCCTATTCCTCATCTTGTTAACACAATTTCTACCAGGTGCTAGCTATCTGTTTACTTGGCCATTACTTGTATCCCTATTGATGCTTGGGTGGGGAGTATGGAAGAATAAAATGGATACAATTAGCACCAATACATGGATGTTATCCCTTACATCCTTCTTACCAGTAGTACTGTTCGTCCCACTGCTTAAGTTACTGTTTACCTTTTTTCCGGTTAGTTTTGTACCTTATCTCATGTTACTTTTGGTTTGGCTCTTAGCTTTGTTATTCATGCAAAGTAAACAGCTAATTCAATTAGGACAATGGGTGCCTTACACCCTGTTAGGAATCGCGGTAGTCATATTATCGATTAGTTTTTTCAGGGCTAACCCAAGCGCAGATCGACCTATAGATAGTAACTTATTCTATGTCGTGGATCAGGATAAAAAACAAGCACAGTGGGTTACAACCCAGCCACCAGATGATTGGACGAAGAAATATATAGCTTCAACGAATATATCCAATATTAAATCTATCTTACCGTTTAATTATGATAAAAAAGCATGGGTAGGAATTGCACCTGTACGAAACTATCAAATGCCACAAATAAAGCTAGTAAATAGAGAGACAAAACAAGGAAATAAAATCATTCATTTTCGATTTACAGGTGGAACCGATGTGCAAAACATGTATCTGTCCATACCTGGTGGTCGCGTTCAAAAAATAAAAGTTGGTGTAGAAGCCTTTACCATAGCTAAATCAATGGAAACTTTTTATTACAAACAAGCAGGTATTCCAAAACAAGGTTTGGATGTCTTTGTAGAAGTTAAAGGGAATCAGCCTGTAGAGTTTACATTTGGTTCTGAACAACATCCGGATCCAGAAATTCGTTCCAAACGTCCGCCACATCTAATTACAAGTGGACTGTTTGACGAAAGTATTTTTGTGATTAAACGTGTAACTTATTAATCCTTAAGCAAAGAAGATGTTATCCTGATTCAAAAATTTTACCTTAGGAGAGTGACATTATGAATGATACCTGGAACCCCGAATCGCCAGGCGTGCTGCGCCTTCCTTCAGGTCGACTTGTCCGCGGCCGAGCACTAAGGCATCCTCTTCCCCAAGGGCTTGAGCCCACTTTTGCACTCTATCTGCTCGGGCGACCACCAGCGCCGGTTGCCTGGGATAGCCGCTGGATTCCTTGGCCGGACTTCTGGCTGCCAAAAAACAAGCTTGCAGCCGCTGACGCGCTTCGCGAAGCATGGACTCGCTCTGAAGTTGAACGGGTTGAAATCGCCTGTGGGGGAGGGATAGGACGAACGGGTACTGCATTAGCCTGTCTCGCTGTGATTGATGGCTTACCAAATCATAAAGCTGTCGATTATATTCGCAAGCACTACACACCGCGTGCTGTTGAGACGCCTTGGCAACGCCGCTTTGTCTCTCGTTTCTAAGGTCCTGCATGGTTTATCCTACATAATAGAGAAGATATAAGGGGGGATTTTCAAGTAAAGTGATCGAACTATATAATCGTAGAATACTAATATCAATTTGATGTTAGGCAGACGGATAAGGGAAATCATACGTATTCGGCACGTTCATGGAGAACATCTCGAAACAATCGGAAAGAGTCTTGAATAATGGAGTGTATGCTATGAATGGAACTATAAAAATATTGGTTATCGAAGATGATAATGAAATTAACCAGTTATTATGCGAAATCATAACCAATAGCGGATACGTACCGCAGCCGGTTTTTTCCGGCACAGAAGCATTGTTGTATTTGGCCAATGATCGGGAGTGGAGCATGGTATTGCTCGATCTGATGCTTCCCGGTCTTGCCGGGGAAGAAATCCTTCGGAAGTTGGGTCCGGATCGCCGCCTGCCGGTTATCATTATATCGGCCAAAAACGAGCAGCAGTCCAAAGTCGCCGTGCTAAGAATGGGAGCGGACGACTACATTACTAAGCCATTTGATGTGGAAGAGGTAGCGGCCAGACTCGACATCCATCTCCGCAGATATAGACGTGCAGCAGAACCCGATCTGATCCGTCAATTGACGTACAAGGACATTCATTTGGATAGCGATACGAAGGCGGTCACGGTTAACGGTTCCGGTGTGGTGCTGACTGCGAGGGAATTTACGGTGCTGGAACTCCTCATGTCTTATCCGAAGAAAGTATTTACAAAGCAGAATCTATTTGAAGCGGTGTGGGGAGACGCCTACTTGGGTGATGACAACACAATTACGGTACATATGAGCAACTTGAGAAAGAAGCTAGCGCAGGCAAACCCGGAGGCCGAGTATATTGAGACTATATGGGGTATGGGATATCGGTTGAGAGGATGAATTAATGATTTCTTAAGATGTTGGTTAATATCCTATTAGGATCTGATGTTTAGAATGAAAGAACATCATATCGTATAGGAGAATGTGCAATGAAAAAGATTTTAATCGCAATAATAGCAACAATAACGCTTTTGGCCCCGTTTCTGTATTTTCCTCCGTCAACCCATGCCGCGTCTGTTCTCGACAAGGGCGCAGTGGACGACTATGTTGAACGTTATTTGATTCGAAACGGGCTGCCAGGCGCCTCGATTGTTATCGTCAAGGATGGCGGGATCGTCCATGCGCAAGGCTATGGGCATGATTCCGAAGGAAAACCCCTGACGGAGCATTCCTTACTAAGAATCGGTTCCGTCTCCAAATCATTTACCGCCTTTGCCGTACTGCAGCTCATAGATGAAGGAGCTTTCGGACTGGACGATCCGATCGTCCGGCATTTGCCCGACCTGAAGATGAACGACCAAAGAGTCGGTCAAGTCACCATCCGCCATCTGCTTAGCCATACTTCCGGAATATCCAACCCGACCATCGTGTCCAAGGCGGATACCTTGGAAAAAGGCGTCAAGCGTGTGCACCAGTGGCAGCTACAGTCCGATCCCGGTGAGGGGTACTCCTATAGCAATGCGAACTATTGGATCCTGGCATGGCTGGTGGAGAACGTAAGCGGCATGGAGTTCGCTGCGTATCTAGACACGAAGGTGTTCTCTCCGCTCGGCATGGACGATTCCCTCTCGCCCGTGAACTCTGGCGATTCGGTTCCCGGGCTGCCGCACGGGTATGTCACGGCCTTCGGAACGGCAATTTCCATATCCGAGATGGAACGAATGTTCACCGGTTCGGGGGAATCGTAACGACAGCGGCGGATATGGGAGAATGGCTTGCGATGCACACCCGTAACGGCGTAAGCGCATCCGGAGAAAGATTATTATCCGAATCCTTGCTGGGGGATTCCTATTCCCCGCAACCCGGAAGCGAGCATTATGGACTAGGCTGGTCGCTCAGCGCTTCGGATATCGCGCCGAAACGCGTGCAGCATAGCGGAGCCTTATCCAGCTATCAGGCTCAACAAACCATCGTACCAGAGAGCGGCTATGCAGTAGCGGTCATGCTTAATAGCTTCACCACCACTTTCGAGCATGCGTATGCGATAAGCGACGGCATTATCCGACTCACCGAAGGACAAGCGCCCACAGTGAAGACACCAATACCGACAATTATTGATTTCTCCGTTGGATTGCTGACGTTGCTGTATGCTGGTTTGGGAATCAGAGGGATCCTGTTCGGCAAGAAGTGGTCCGATCGACGCCGACACTATTCAGCTCTACGCTATTATCTGCGGTTAATCCCGCAAATCATTCCGATCGCGGGGATCGGTTGGTTACTGTTTATCGTCCCGGAATTGCAGGATAACAGTACGACGATCCTGGATGTATTCCGCCTGTGGCCGGCCTTGGCGATTCTATTGTTCGTCATCTTCCTATGTGCCGTGTCCATCACCGGGACACGAATGTATCATCGGATCAGAGGGGGTATCTCCCAGTGAAGGAATCTGTTTTGACAACGATCGACTTGACAAAGAAATACAAAGAACAGACTGCCCTTGATCGTGTTAACATGGTTGTCGAAAAAGGTGATATATACGGTTTTATCGGGCAGAACGGGGCAGGCAAAAGTACGTTGCTGCGCATGGTGACCGCGCTGGCCCGGCCAACGAGCGGAACCGTAAGCTTGTTCGGGGAAAGCAATGAAGCGGGGTTGATTGAAGCCCGAAAGCGCGTAGGAGCGATCATTGAAAGCCCGGCATTACATCCCGATATGTCGGCCCACGATAATCTGGAAGTCCATCGATTGCTCCGGGGGATCCCTGGCAAGGCGTGCATAGCGAAGACGCTTGCGCTCGTCGGACTGCAGGATACGGGGAAGAAGAAGGTAAAGAACTTTTCACTCGGCATGAAGCAGCGATTGGGGTTGGCTATCGCCTTGCTGGGTGACCCGGAGCTGCTTATACTTGATGAACCGACGAATGGCCTTGACCCAGGAGGCATCGTGGAGCTTAGAGAGCTGGTCAAGAGGCTGAATCGCGAGATGGGACTAACGATTCTGATATCCAGCCATATCTTGAGCGAGCTTCATCAGATGGCAACGAAGTACGGCATTATTCATAGAGGCAGACTGTTGGAGCAATTGACCCACGTTGAATTAAATGAGAAGTGCAGACAGCATCTTCGTATCCGGGTCGATGATCCAAGCAAGGCAGCAACGGTTCTCGAAATGGAACTGGGCACACCCGATTATGAAGTTTTGCAGGATGGCACGATCAAGCTTTACAGCCTCGATCACGATGTCAGAAGGGTATCAATGGCTTTGACAAGCAGCGGTCTGGTCATCGAATATTTTGCGCCAGGCGGGGATGACTTGGAAAGTTATTTTACCAAACGGGTCGGGGGAGAGCTTCATGATTAATTTATTACATGCGGAGCTGTTCAAACTCAGCAAGAATAAAGTATTCTGGACACTGACCATCACGGTAACCGTTGTTTTTGCCCTCATGCACTATTTAATCACCATCGGATGGTGGAAGATGAATAACTTGTTCATGGATGCGGGACTGGAGCAGTTCTCATCCCTTGCGCTGGCTACAACCCCGTTCTACTTCATGTTATTCTTGTGCACATTGGCCGGATTTTTTGTTGCGAATGACTTTACAATAGGGGTCGTCAAGAACATGGTCATGAGCGGGAATCGCAGAAGTCATATCTTTTTAGCTAAGCTCGTCATATTGGCACTCGGTTCCGTGATTCTGGCTGTGGTGTGCCCGTTAATTGTAATCATGGGCGGAAAGCTATTGTTTGGATTTGGCGAAATGACAAACCCGTCGGCATTGGGCTACTTGGCAAGAGCACTGGGTTTGTTCCTCATTCATTTGATGGCCCTCGTTGCCTTGTTGATGCTGATCGCGCTGCTTGTGGAAGATAGCGGGAAAACCATTATAATCTCCGTCGTAATCGCATTATTCATTTCCGTAGCAGAAGTTCTGAGACCGCTGCCGGGGATCTTGGAAACATTGTATCATTATTCGATATTCCATCATCTTATTGATTCCTTCCGAATCAGGATGTCCGACGCTGATATTATCCAGTCTTTGTCGGTTGGAATAAGCACCCTTCTAGTTCTGATGTTGTGCGGGAATTTGGTGTTTAACAGGAAAGAGATTAAATAAAGGCCGTGAGGTGGAGAAAAATGATCTATGTAACGATCACTGCAGTTCTGCTAATGTTCATTTTTCTCCTTCGTCTTGCGTGGATCAAGAAAGAAATGAGACGTTTATCGGTCCAGGTCGAACGCTTTCATCAAGGCTTGAGCGGGAAGAAGGTCGATATTGCTTTACTGGACAAAGATATCGAAGAGCTCGCTGGAAATATCAATCAATTAATCGATCTGGCGGTCCAGTCGAACAGGGATCGAATACGCAGTGATCGCGAATTGAGACAAGCGATCGCTAATATGTCCCATGATTTGAGAACACCGCTAACGGCTATTATCGGATATACCAAATTATTGGAAGTCAGTTCTGTCACGGACGAGAAACGACAGGAATATATGTCTATTATCAGAGCCACTGCTGATCGATTACATACCTTACTGCATGAGTTTTTCGAGTTGTCTCTTGTGCAATCTACAGAGTATCACCTTAAGCTTGAACCGGTACAAATAAATGCATTGTTGTGGGATGTGTTGACCGGTTTCTATGATCAATTTATTGAGAACCAAATAGTACCGGACCTTCAAATAACGGATGAACCGCTCATTGCCGACGTGGATCAGTCAGCAGTCGAACGTGTATTCGAAAATTTAATCAGTAATGTGATCCGTCATACGACAGGCAATGTAGCGATTAGTTTGAAGGAGAATGAGGGGAATATTCTGCTTATCATCAGGAATCAAGCGGACAACTTAAGCGAGCAAGACATAGACAAACTGTTTGATCGCTTCTACACAGCGGATCGGTCAAGATCGAGCCGCAGAACTGGTTTGGGGTTATCCATTGCTTATAGTCTCATGTTAAAGATGAACGGGCGATTGACTGCTAGGCTCCAAGATGGATGCTTGGAGATGAGATGCGAGTGGAAGCGAAGCTGATTCGTATTTACAGGAATTCTAACGGGCAGGATTGCGTGACTCAAGGGCGAATAGAATAAGCAAAAAAATTTATCTAAAACAGAAATGGAAGGATGAGCTGAGCGGTATGAGCCTATCGGCAACAATCAGCAATTTGGAAAACGGCAAACATCAGCACATCGTCGTTTATGGAACGAGTCTAACCGAAGGCGGCGCTTGGGTCAGCGGATTAAAGGAAATTCTGGATCGCCGGTTTCCGGGACAAGTTAAGTTGACCAACAGCGCCAAAGCTGCACAATGGTCGGGCTGGGGACTTGAACATTTGGAGGAACGTGTAATCGCTTTCGCTCCCGACGCCGTTTTTCTGGAATTCGCTATAAACGACTCGTATTTGCCTTATCAGACGAGCATTACGAAATGCGGTGAAAACCTGAATGCTCTTATTGATCGATTACGTGCTGCCAACAAGAATTGCGAAATTCTGTTGATGACCATGAATCCGCCGGTTCGGGAACACCTAGAAATTCGTCCTCTGATTGAGCAATATTATCAGGTGTACAGAGATACGGCTCGCTTGCGCGGACTTTTGCTCATCGATCATTACCCGGTTTGGCGGAGAATGTTAGACGAGAACCCCGCCGAATTCGACCGGCTTATTCCGGATGGAATTCACCCTTCGGACGAGGGCTCGACTACAATAACGCTTGCCGAAATCGAGAAGACCTGGTTGTAGCAACATGAGGTATTAATCATTGGGAATAGAAATCATTACGGTAACCGGTAACGGTAGCTTAATAAAACCATTAAAGCAGCTGGCCAAACGTGATCAGCTGCTTTTGTTCAACTAACGGGCAGGCTAGTTTAGTTTTAAAAGTACTTTCCAAAAAAGTGTGTGGTAAAATGTTCGAAGCTTACCACACATGAGGGGGGATTGAAGAAACTATGGAAAACTCTGTAGTTAGACTAGCAGAACGAATTGCAAGCGATTTTCTTCTGGAACAAGTAAAATCTTCATATCAGATCTTAGGCAAGGGCATCACAAATCAGGTTTGCGTAGTTGAAACGGAGAGTCGCAAAGTTGTTGTCCGCATGAACGATAAAGATACATTTCCAAGCTATATTAAAGAAAAATGGTGTATCGAGCAAGCAGCCGCAGTTGGCGTTCCTGGACCTGAGGTATTGTTCATTGGTATAGTTGATGAAACCGCTTATATGATCCAGGCATTTATTGAAGGGGACAACGGGCTAGACAATACTGTTCCCACGTCCGATGTTTGGAGGAAACTGGGCGAATATGCCAAGCTTATTCATTCGATCCAAGTGAAGGGATACGGAGGTAATCTGATTGATCCACTCCAGGGTGATTTTCAATCACCTTCTCATGCCGGATCAGACGGCAGTTGGCAAGGGTATGTGCAGTATAATATCAATAGTTTGACAGAGGATGACCCCTTGATTGAGCTTGGAGTAATCACTCAGATGGAATCGCAGAAAGTAAGAAAACTGTTTGAAAATTTGAAGAGTGAACCGTTCCACTTCGGTTTAAACCATGGGGATATCTCTTTAAAGAATACGATTGTCAATCAGTCGAGCCAAGTTATATTGCTGGATTGGAATGCAGAAGTTAACGTGGTACCGCATGCAACTGTTGCACAATTGATGCATTACCAAATCCTGGGATTAGAAGAAAGCGCAAGTGTTGAGGAATTCAAAGCGTTCATGGACGGGTACGGAATAAGTGAAAAAGACCTTTCTGAAACGAGGCATTTGCTGCTATTAAGGGCTTTCGATAATCTCAGGTGGGCTATTGATCGGAGTCCTGATCTGATCGAACCCTATGCTGCTTTTGCGAAACAAGTCATTGACATGATTATGGATTAGCAGAAAAATAGTTAATATTTTTTAACTTTATGTTTCAGTAATCAAATGTGCACCGTATTCTCTATGCCCTCCTCCAATCAAACTCCATAAGATCTGCAGTTTTGACAGCTCTATTTACGCCCAGTAATTTCTCTACAACATACAACGAAGCATCGATGCCAGCGGATACTCCGGCGGATAATACAATTTTCCCATTATCAACAAAGCGATTTTCTTCAAATATTTCAGTAGTAGCAGGTACAATCTTTCGCAATTCATCAATAGCCAATCGGTTTAACCCCAACCTCCAGGAATCACCAATACATCAGGTTTAGGGCAGGTATATATAGTATAGGTTGGATTGATGCTTAGACCTCCTTATGCCGTAATCGGACTTGCTTTTTCCGCCACAGTGTAAACATTGAAGTCTTGCCCCCTGTTACTTCCTGAAATAAATACCTCAAATGGTCCTGAAAAATCCAAAGCTTGCTGAAGCATGACACCACGCAAGGGCTTTATGACGCCAAGGTTAGTTTATAGCGAAAACAGCTTGAACGGTGTGGATATTCCGATCTATGCCGAGAAAGACCCCGGAAAGCTCCCGTGGAAATAAGAACGAACTTAGATCATTGCTATCGAGTATAAACAAAAGAAGAGCTCATTAAGCTAACGGGCAGGTTAGCTTAATGAATAATTTACTTAACTGAAAGACAAGAAGATGGTACCTAATCCTTCAATCATGTCAAAAGCTTTTTGGATCAGATATCCCCGGAACCCCAGTTTCACGGATTGTCTTTGCTGCTATTACTTGAGATCAGATGTTCTGACCACCCGAGACTTCGATTCTCTGCGCATTAACCCAGCGATTGTCGGATCCTAGTAGGTTGGCCACTACAGGACCAATGTCCTCGGGTACGCCGACTCGACCAAGGGCAGTCATCGAGGCAAACGTGTCATTGTAAGCAGGTATGTCACGTACAGAACCTCCCAGAAAATCGGTTTCGATTGCTCCAGGTGCAATGGTATTAGCGGTAATACCTCGGTGACCCAGTTCTTTGGCCAAATAGATGGTTAGAATCTCGACCGCGCCCTTTGCGGCAGAATAGGCGGAGAATCCAGGAAAAGAGACGCGAGTGAGTCCCGATGAGAAGTTCACAATACGACCGCCATCTGCAAGAAGCGGCAGAAGAGCCTGGGTCAAGAAAAATACGCCTTTGACATGCACATTGAACAGGCCGTCGAACTGAGCTTCTGTAGTTTCGGCATAGTCTATCATTTCTCCGTGGCCAGCATTATTCACCAGATGATGGAAAGTGGCACTATCCCAAGTAGACCGCAGGGTCGAACGAACTGTTTCAACAAAGGCCGTAAAGCTGGCAATATTACCAACATCAAGTTGTAATGCCACTGCTTTGCGACCCAAAGATTCGATCTCAGCAACAACAGACATTGCTTCTTCTGCTTGGCTACGATAGGTCAAGATGACATCACCGCCATGACGCGCAATACTGATGGCAGTATTGCGACCAAGTCCACGGCTACCACCGGTGACGATTGAGATATTATTCATTGTAACTTCATCCTTTCAGGGCTCATTTCTAATTACATTGTTATCATAGATTATAAAGTTCACTTTAAGTCAAGACTTTTCCACTGAGAAAAAAGTGTATAATTAAACCGTGGAATATTTGATTTACTCCCATCTTCCTCATCTTTTATAGCGAAAATATTGGATTTTTTATTAGATATTCCAAAAAAACAATTAAAGTTCACTTTAATAGGAGGCGATGATTTTATTTTGTTGACTATAAGGGAAGTTACTGAATTGACAGGGATGGCGGCTCCTACACTTCGATACTACGAGAAGGAGGGGCTGCTTCCACATGTGAAGAGAAATGAAAATGGGAAGCGGTTATATGACGAAGATGATATAAGCTGGATTCACTTCGTTACTGCGCTTAGAGCTACAGGAATGCCGATTGCTCAAATTCAGAAGTATGTATATTTGTATAAGGAAGGGGATTCGACGATTTCGGAACGAAAAATGATGATGCTTCATCATAAAAAAGAAATTGAGAAAAGCATAAAGGAACTTTATATTAACTTGGATAAAATAAACTATAAACTTGCTCTATATGATGTAATAGAATCTCAGATTGAACGAACCAACATCAAAATTTGATTATGTCCAAATACAAAGTCGCTAATGTAGCGACTTTGTATTTTTATATAAGGCTCAAACATACAATTTCCAAATAGCCATACCTAGAGAGATCAAGGAAAGGGCCATGCCGTAAAAAGGATGGCCCTAAAACATGCATTTACACTGCGTTATAGACATATTTAACTCTTATTATTCCATTAAGCTAAAGGGCAACAAGGAATAGGTGCTTGGGAGTTTATATTAAGTTTATTTACGTGTGCTAGAGTAAGAACGATCAATTTAGGAGGGGTGAAGAGCAGTTGAGAAAAATACTAAGTCCCATCACCGACTGGGTATCAACCAAGCGGGGGATGTGGATTACCATTGTGGTCTGGCTGGTAGCCATGATCGGCTTAAGCGCAGGCCCAAGGCTGAGTGAATACAAGGTGACTAACTTTCAGTCACTCCCTGATGAGGCACAATCCATCATAGCGGAGAACAAATTGGAGGAAAATTTCCCCAATCAGCAGGGAGCGCCAGGCATTCTCGTATTTCATAACGAGTCAGGCGCCATCCATGTCAATGAAGTTAAACAGATCTTGAAAGGCATTATTTCGGCAGATATCGAAGGGGTCGATTCCATTGTCGATATCAGCGCACTGCCGCCACAGGCACTGGCAGGCTTCACATCGGAAGACGAATCCACCATAATAGTCCCGATGAGTCTTGAGGCTGGACTTGGCAACAGCGAATACTCCGAAATTAATGATAAGGCCTCAGAGATCGGCAATGAAATTGCGAAGGATCTCGACACCATATTTTATATTACGGGACCCGCCGGAATTGCTGGTGATACGGTCAAGCTGTTCGAGCAGGCTGACGTTGTCCTGCTGTTGGCCACGATTGGCATCATCCTGATATTGTTGATTGTCATTTACCGTTCCCCGCTGCTGGCGATTATTCCGCTGCTGGCCACCGTCATTGTATATCAGGTGGTGAATCAATCTGTAGCTTTGATGGGCGCAGCCGGACTCGAGATTAATAACTCGACGACCTCTATAATGAGCATCCTGCTCTTTGCGGCTGTAATCGACTACTCGCTGTTCGTATTTTCGCGCTACCGTGAGGAACTGAACAAACATGAAAGCAAATATACCGCTATGCAGTACGCCATGCGTGCAACCGGAGAGCCTGTGTTTTTTGCCGGCGGAACCGTGCTGGCAGCCATGCTTATTTTATTTTTCACAGACTTCCGTGATTATCAGAACTTTGCACCGGTGTTCGGGCTCGCCATGTTTATTATTATGCTGGCTTCTGTGACCTTGGTTCCAGCCTTGTTTACTCTGTTTGGTCGTAAGGCATTCTGGCCTAAGGTACCTAAATACGGCCAGGAGCATGAGATCAAACACAGGATATGGGGGCCAATCGCCAAATTTGTAGTGAACAAGCCGCTTTTAACAGGCGGAATCGTTGTTGTCTTTATGATTATTACGGCGCTGAATGTGTTCAACCTGAAATATGAGTTTGACACCGTTAAAAAGTTTCCTGAGGATTTACCTTCCCGCGTCGGTTACGAGATTGTGGAATCCAAATATAACAAGGGAGAGCTCGCACCTTCCACTGTCCTTCTGGAATCCGAGACGGCACTGTCCGAAGATCAGATCGGCCAATTTATAGAGAAGCTGAACAGCCACGAGGAAATCAGCTCGGTACGTACGTCCGGCATCAAGGAGGATTATACTGCGGCCAAGTTCAGCGTCGCGCTGACCATGAATCCGTATTCTACCGAGGCCATTGATTTTGTCGAAGAGCTTCGGTACCAGTCCGATGCCATACTAAACGATTTGTCCTTACAGGGAGATGTTTACTACGGCGGCGTGACAGCCAAACTAGTTGATGAGCGAGCTGTTAACAATAGTGATATTATCAAGGTGGTTATTTTAGAAACGATTCTGATTCTGGTACTGCTTATCGCACTCACCCGTTCATTAAAAATGTCGATTTACATGATGGCGACCATCCTGATATCTTACGTATCCGCTCTGGGGCTCGGCCTGTTCCTGGTGGATGCTCTGTTCGGATACGAATCCATCAGCACCCGGGTTCCGGTGTACGCGTTTATTTTCCTGGTGGCGCTCGGCATTGACTATAACATCATTATGATTTCCCGTTTCCTCGAAGAGCGAAAAACGAAGAATGTAAAGGAAGCTCTTGAAGTTGCTATTCGTAATACAGGCGGCGTCATTTCCTCGGCAGGTGTCATATTAGCCGCTACATTCGCGGCTCTGACAACGATGCCGATTGCGGATCTTTTCGTGTTCGGGTTTATGGTGGCGATCGGTATACTCATAGATACATTCCTCGTCAGAGGGATGCTGCTTCCATCCTTAATTTTGTTCTTTGAAAAAGATAAGGATCCGCAAACACGTTCATCTTAAGCGCATAAGGTAAGGAGGGGATTTTCATGAAAATTTTAGTGGTGGATGACGATTATGATATCCTGCAGCTCGTGACGATTCATCTGACCCGCGAAGGCTATGAGGTTTTACAGGCCCAAAACGGCCAATATGCCCTTAAGCTTCTAGAGGAGACTGAGGTGAACCTCGCCATTGTGGATGTCATGATGCCCGGGATGGACGGTTTCTCCTTAACTAAAATTTTAACCAAAGAGCTGGAAATCCCCGTCATTCTGTTGACTGCAAAAGGGCAGCTGTCCGATAAGGAGCAGGGATTCAGATCAGGCTCCGAAGACTACCTTGTGAAGCCGTTTGAGCCGAAGGAATTGCTGTTTCGGGTGGCCGTGGTTCTGCGCCGCTATGGACGTGCTCTGGAGAGCGTCTTAAAAGTTGGTAACGTCAAAATCAACCGGAATGACTTTGAGGTCATCATTAATGATGAAACGATCCTCTTTCCTTTAAAAGAATTTGAGCTTCTCACAATGCTCGCAACCCGGGTAAATAAGGTCACACCTCGGTCGCTGCTGCTCGAACAGGCATGGGGCGAAAATTATGAGGGGCATGAGATGACGTTAAATACGCATATGAACCGGATCCGCGAACGGTTGAAGCGATACGGCGCGGCAGTCGAAATCCAAACGATCAGGGGCATCGGCTATAGATTAGAGGCTGTTGAATGAGGACATTATACCGTGAGTTTATTTCAGCCATTCTGCTCATTTTAGGAATCAGCATGCTGATCGGCTTTGTCCTGGCTAACGTGGTTTACGTCGTATTTACCAAGGACGAGATGACCCAGCAAAATCTAGAGGTGGCTGAGCAAATTGTTCATGTTCTAGAGAACATGCATATGGTCGATCATGCTGTTCAGCCCTTTTTGCAGTCCATCGGACAATTAGGGTACCAGATTTATTTCGTTGATCCATCCGGAGGAGGGACTACCTTTGGACAGTCTTTTGAACAGAGCAGTCTCCCTCGCCAGACGCTGGAGCGGGTGCTGCAAGGCGACCGCTACATGGGCAAAGAGGGAACATGGGATCAGTTCTGGATGATGGGTCATTTCTCCAATGATATAAGAAATACAATCGGTCTACCCGTTCGGATCGACAATGAACCCCACGCTTTATTTGTAAAACCAGACAGCCAAATTTTGTTCTCTGATATTCATATGATGCTGGCGGGATTCATCGTTGCCATTGCCCTTGTAAGCGTACTGGGGGTTATCATGATGGCTAAACGGCTGACTCACCCGATATCCGAATTGTCCGAGGCGACCAAAGCGATAACCAATGAAGATTTTACGTACGCCTTGAATATCAGTCGGCAGGATGAGATTGGCCAGCTGGCCGGCAATTTCTTGAACATGCAGCAGCAGCTTATGCATAATGATATCGCCAGGAAGTCCTTTATAAACAATGTATCTCACGATTTTCAATCACCCTTGATGAATATTCAGGGCTACGCGGATCTGCTCCTCAGCACGGGCCTGAATGAGAAGGAACGGCTCCAATACGCTGGCATTGTCAATGATGAAGCCCGAAGATTATCGAATTTAACGAAGCAGCTTCTGCTGATTACCTCTTTGGACCAATCCGGGTATCCCGTAAAAAAGAGCCCTGTTCGTCTGGATCTGCAAATTAAGGAATCCATCAAGAAACACCAGTGGAGCCTGCAGGACAGGAATCTGACCATTTCATACAAACTGGATGAGGCAGTATTGTTCTCGGACCGCGAGCTGCTTGCCATCGTGTGGGATAATCTCATTACTAACGCTATTAAGTATAATCAGCCAAACGGCCATGTCTTTATTACCTGCAGCATAGAGTCGGATATGATCCGGCTAGCGTTTCAGGATACCGGCGTTGGCTTGTCTGAAGAATCAGCTGAACAGGTGTTTGAACGCTTCTACCGGGTGGATACTACTCGCAAAAAAGACGGGACAGGCCTCGGCTTGTCCATTGTAAAAGAAGTCGTTACATTATTAAACGGAACCATATCGCTCGAGAGCGAACTCGGAAAAGGAACTACCTTTACCGTCATGTTTCCAAAGGAAGGAAATGATAATTAGATGGAACAGACCTGGAGTATACGACTCATACGCTTTGCGGCGCTCTTCGGCATTCTCGGGACCTTTATCGGGTCCCAAATGTCCGGCAATATGGATTATTCCATGCGGCCGATTCATGCACATATTTTGCTGGTAGGATGGCTGTCGGTGTTTGCCTGGGGGATCTTTTACAAGGTAAACAAGGTGAGATATAAAAAGCTGGTGGCCATCCACGGCTGGCTGGCCATGCTGGGCGCATTTGGCTTGACGTTTGGCATGTGGATGTACAATTTAAACCCGTTCCAATGGGATGAGACCTTTGTGATGATCTTCTTTATTGTGGGCGGTTCGCTCTTATTATTAGCCTTCTTGCTGTTCGCCATTATTACATTCTTAACAGAAAAAGAGTAGATAGATACGTAAGCCCCTTCTCCAGCGGAGAGGGGGCTTTTAGTATTGGGCTCAGCAAAATGAAAACTGTTGCTCGTATAAAGGAAATGCCGAAAGAATACCTAATAGATAAGAACAGACTCCCATTGAAAGTCGCTAATTTAGCGGGATTTTGTTTTATCGGTACTCCCGTTATTTAGGTACTCGTCCATTTTTTTCGATATTGATGCGGCGTGATTCCCATTTGCGTTTTAAACCATTTGCAAAAATAAGAGCTATTTGTTAATCCGATCTCCTCCACAATAAGCGAGATCGGTTTTTTTGTAGTCGCTAGGAGTTGTATGGATTGATGAAATACTTCATCGGAAGAGCAGGTTAAGATTATTTTACGGACAAAGCGCCGGCTGCGAGCAGGCGGAGGTGCTCCACAGCAAAGTCGGTAATTACCATTCGGCGAACTGATTCTCGACTGCTTGAATCGAACCGAGAACGCCATGTCCCATGCACACGCTTTTATGGCGGCAGAATGGTGTCTGAAAGCGCAGCAGAAAGCTATGCGGATAACGTAGTGATTCAAGAATGCATATAGAATAGATAATCGAATAATCATAAACTTCCGGTTGTGATTGCGCCTGCACGCTCGTAATTCACGACAATAACGCCATTCGGGGCGACTTTGCTTTCCGTCACCTTAAATGCCGCCGGGGTAGTGCCTCCAGCAAACAACCGCTTTCCACTGCCCAACGTTATTGGATATATCATCAGCCAGAACACATCGACCAAATCATGCTTGATAAGCGTCTGAACGAGATCACCGCTTCCCCAAACATGCAAATCTGGCCCTTGCTGTTGCTTGATTTGAGTGATTTTCCCCACAATATTTCCACTTAAAAATACGGACGGCTGCCATTCGCCAGATGTCATGGTGTTCGAGACGACGTACTTGTTAGCCTGGTTGGCCCTCGGCCATACGTCCGCATGTTGCGGCCAATACGGTGCCCAAATTTCATAGGTTTTGCGCCCTAACAACAGATCGAACGGCATGTTCATCTGCCTTCTCAGTAGCGTTCCAACGATCTCGTTAGAATATGGCGCTGACCACCCGCCATATGCGAAACCGTCGCTGACATCTTCGTCTGGCTCTCCTGGGGCTTGTATGACGCCATCAAGGGAGACATGTTCAAGCACAATAATTTTTCTCATAATTGAGTTCCTCCTACATCTGGATTACAGACTATTTTAGCAATTTTTTTATTTTATCGGTACAGGTTCTTGTCCTTGACTCGGGACAAGAACTTTACCGGTTGTCGAAAAGGACAAGAACATGAGCCGATTAAAGTAGTAATGGTCTTTGTTAAGTATCACACCTTTACTTCTAGGGCCTCGATCAAAATTGAGGACCTAAAGGAGGGCTTATCCCCAACCTTCGTTAAACTAATGGGACACATTAGTTTAACGAAGACAAGAAGGCAGCCGATCAAAGATATCAGTTGCCTTTTTTAAGCTAACGGGCAGGGGTTAATCAACCGCCTTTGTACGTTTTTGATTATTTATATAATGCAGTAACAAACGTGCATTGGAGGGTTAGGCGCTGCGGTGATACATATTTTGCCGGGAACCACATACAGATAACCTTTGCCGTAACATCGCACTCAGAAGAATACAACGTGAATTAGGAAATAAATAAAGGGAATATATGGAAATGATAAATCAAGTTGACCTATAATATATGCCTTGAAAGAGATAATTCTATTTAATTATGTCGGGAGACATAAGCCAACGCGCAGTTTAGACGGGTCTCATTTTTAACGAACGTTAAAATTGTCTTAAATGGAAACCATATTTTAGATTGTGTTAATCTGTCTAATAGAGAACCCCGAGTAGAGAGAGGGATGTTAATTGAAAAGAAGCGTGTTATATATTGAAGATAACGAGAAAATAGGCAGTTGGGTAAAGGAAGAATTGGAGCAGCGAGGGTTTTCAGTTCAGTGGCTGCTAACTGGTGAAGGAGCCGAAAAAGAAGTCAATCAGCACGAAATCGTTATTTTGGATATCATGTTACCCGGTTTAGACGGATTTACTGTGGGAAGACGATTAAAGAAGACAGCTCCTGCTATTCCTATTTTGCTGTTAACTGCTCGAACATCGATAGATGATAAAGTAGATGGTTTGCAATTTGCTGATGACTACTTAACGAAACCATTCCACACGGATGAATTAGTTGCAAGAATAGAAGTATTAATCCGTCGTAATGGTGGAACAAAACCCGATCGCATTTCATTAGGAAATCAGATTGAAGTAGATCCAGAAGGTCAAATGATATTTGATAAACACACAGGAGAAGAAATAATATTAACAGGGAAACAGCATCAAATCTTAATGTACTTCTTACGCCACCCTAATCAAGTTTTAACAAAAGAACAAATTTATGAAGCTATTTGGGAAGAAGCTTATATAACAGGCGATAAAACACTAATGGTGCATATCCACCGACTGCGTCAAAAGCTGGAACGCCATCCCGATTCTCCGGAGATTATTGAAACGTTGAAGGGAATTGGCTATAGGGTGAAATTATGAAGCAAAATAGATCATTATTTCGTCGTTTTCTAAAAGTACATTTTCTATTTATCTTTTTTCCTCCGATTATGATTATTTTCATCAGTGCGTTTTTTGGGGTTTCAGATATCCATGATAAAAATGTAAATACGTTAAATCTGTTTTACGTTACCGTACTAGTGTTTGGTTTTATTATTGTCGCATTCGTGATCTTATCCTGGCGGTTCTTCTTGAAACTTCAAAAACGTCTCGCCCGCTTACAAGAAGTCATGTCATTATCAGCTAAAAACAACTCATTCCCTAAAACCATATCTGTTCAAAGTGATCGTATGGATGAGATAGACCAGTTAGGAAGTTCTTTTAATTGGATGATTCAGCAGCTTGAAGACAGTCGCAAGCGAGAATATGAAGAGGAGTTATTACGACATCGACTCATTGCGAATTTATCTCACGACTTACGAACGCCGCTTACTATTTTGAGAGGACATGTCACCCGCTTAAATAAAGAACCCATGAGTTTAGAAGGACAAAACTCGTTAACAGAGATCAACCATACGATTACAAGAGTCGGAGATCTAATGGATGATTTACTGTCCTATACATTGCTTACCTCAGGAAAACATCCTTTTGTGCCCGTTTCAACAGATATTGGACGTCTAGTAAGAGCATCTGTTGCTGCGTGGTATCCTGTATTTGAAGAAAAAGAAATTCAGCTTGATGTTGATTTACCGGGAGAGGAGACTTTTTATTGGGAAGCAGATCCTAATTGGATGAAACGGGTTTTGGATAATTTATTTCAAAATATTCTACGCCATGCAGCAGAAGGGAAATATGCAAATATTGTGGTTGATATAGAAAAAGAACAGATCATTATTGCAGACAGAGGTCCAGGCTTGGATAACTCTTCCTATGAGCATGGGGCAGGGATTGGTTTATCGACTTCAAATTACATGTTGAAAAAAATGAAGCTGAAAGCTGACTTTACATCAAATGAAAATGGCACAAGAGTAGTTATTGGTAGAGCGTAACCCAAAGGTAACCCAGAAGTAAACGCCATGATAACCGCGATGTAACTTTGCTTCTTTATAATGAGAGCCATAACAGAAAGGGAGTGTTATGGTTGCTTACCATTAATAACGTAGTCAAACATCGCGGAACTCAAGAAATCTTATCAGGTATCAGTTTTAAAGCGAGACCTGGCAGAGTGACTGGTTTTTTAGGTCCGAATGGGGCAGGTAAAAGTTCTACACTTCGCATCCTGCTTGGATTAGATCGTGCCACATCAGGGAGTGCACTCATAAATGGCAAGCCATTTTCAGCGTTACATAATCCTCTAGCGACAGTAGGTGCTGCACTTGATGGATCCGGGGCCCATCGTATGCGAACAGGGCGGGCACACTTGCGCTGGATTGCTTGTGCCGCAGGATTGTCTCGCTCACGTGTCGAGGAAGTTTTGGAAATCGTAGGTCTTACTAATGCAGCTGACAAAAGAGTGGGAAATTATTCGCTTGGTATGGGGAGAAGACTTGGAATGGCCGCTGCACTACTGGGTGATCCCCCAATATTGGTTCTAGATGAACCCGTAAATGGGCTCGACCCGGAAGGAATTCGTTGGATCCGGACATTCTTGCGTAAACGGGCCGAGTCTGGCAACACGGTGTTACTATCCAGTCATCTTATAGGAGAGCTTGCAGAGACAGTCGATGATGTGGTCATTATTAAGCAAGGAACAATCGTTGCAGATGGAACATTGGATGAAGTAATAGGTAACCATTCCACGCTGGAAAAAGCTTTTTTTGCCCGGACATCTGAACATGCAGGTGGTGTTGTATGAGAGCATTCAACGCGGAACTATCTAAATTGTTCTCCCTGCCGGGCATTTGGCTTGCCTTTCTTGTTGGAGCATTTTCTCCTGCGGTCATAGCCGCTTTAGACAGTATAGCGCAAAAAGAGGAGATTATAGCTGGAGTTAGCACACGGCTATTGGAAGTTGGCTATATTGGATTAGCCCTTGGTGTACAAGGTGTCATCATCCTTGGTGTGCTTGCTGTCAGCAGCGAGTATTTAACAGAGAGCAGTGAATCTGGCGGAGGACAACAGATTACAACAAGTTTAACGGTTGTTTCGTCAAGGCTTCAATTTTTGCTGGCAAAAGCAGGTGCTGTGACAGTAATCAGTATACTGCTTTGTATCGTTGCTATAATGACAACTGTGTCAGCTACGCATCTTGTTCTTGGTGAGCATACCCCTGTATTAGAATGGTCGAAGCTGCTCGGTGCAGTTTGTTACTGGACATTCACTGCTCTATTAGCATTCGGGATTACTGTACTGACTAAGAATGGCACGATTCCGCTTGCTGTGCTCATCATAAATACATCCGTTGTTTCATTTAGTTTCCTGCTTTCTAAGGTTACAAAGTTAGCGTTATACTTACCGGATAGGGCTGGCCTTGAAATGTTTATGTTTCTGAGCGACAGATTTCTCACTCCGTTCACAGGCGGTATAGTCATGTCAGCCTGGGTAGTCGTTCTTTTCATTGCTGCAGCTATTGTATTCCATAGGAGGGACGTTGCAGCATGAGTGTCCCTTCTATTAGAAAAAAAACACAAATCCTTCGTGCTGAACTGGATAAATTAGTTACATTACCATTGATATGGCTCACTCTTATGGGTACATTCATTCTTAATTTAGGATTAGCCGCAGCTTTTACGTCTATTGGTCTACAAGGGGCAATAGGATCGCAAAGTATACTGAATATTGGGTTTGCTTCGATGGAATATCTTCAAGCAGGATTCATTATACTTGGGATCTTAGCTACTTGCTCAGAGTATACCGGTGGACAGATTCGAACTACGTTAGCTGCGATGCCTTGTCGTGGGATCCAACTATCCATGAAGCATTTGGCATTGGCAATCATAACCGTTCCCGCGGCCTTTATTATCGCTGCATCCGGTGTACTATATACTTATATGATGATGAGAGACACAGCAGCAGTGATTGGTTTAGATACCATGGTAGAAGCGTTAGCAGGTGCAGCAGGCTATCTAACATTAACCACACTTCTCAGTGCAGCTATAGGTGCTTTATTAAGACGAACCACTCCTGCTTTAGTGGTACTGCTTGGTTATTATTTCATTGTCAGTCCATTATCGAGAGATTTTCTACCTAGTATTACAATGTATTTTCCGGATACGGCAGGATATTATATGTATATGCCGCCTTCCTCTGATGAAATAAATGTCCTTTCACCAATGCAAGGGACAGGGATTTCAATGATATGGACACTGAATTTTATTATAGCAGCTATTGTATTTTACCGTAAACGTGATGCCTGAGTATAAGGTTCATCTATTCAAAAATATAACGGTAGTGATTTTTTGAAAAATTTCTGAAAAAGTACGATGGTCTGATATGATTGATGTGACAGAGTACAAGGACAAAGTCTCATTGAAAGTTGTCGATGGACAAGAACCTAGACCTCTAGAAAGTCGCTAATTTAGCGGCTTTTTTATTTTATCGGGACAAGTTCTTGTTAAAACACAATGACAAGAACTTGATAACATTCCCGACTGATGACAAGAACATGGTTACATTCCCGATATCACGTAGGCAGACGCCCTCAATTTAACGAACGGGCAGATTATATTAGCAATCTGTAAGAAACAATCCGAACTGAAATGTACTATATTGTAGTTTATATAGCCCCCCTAAAGTCTAAAAGAATAAACGACAGACGCACACAAAGGAGTGAAGTTATGAAATTATTACTCACATCTGCAGGCATTAATAACAAAAGCATACACAACGCGCTAGTTGACATGCTGGGCAAGCCGATCGCCGATTGCAACGCTCTGTGCATTCCCACCGCGATGTACGGACACCCCTGGGTAGGCCCCGGCGTCAAAGCATGGCAGTTCATCAGCGGGAATTCCGAGAATCCCATGGTCGATTTGGGCTGGAAGTCCGTCGGCGTGCTGGAACTCACAGCGCTGCCAAGCATCGACAAAGACCGCTGGGTACCGCTAGTAAGGGAGACGGACGTCCTTCTGGTTGCGGGCGGCGACGCCCTCTACCTGTGCCACTGGATGCGGCAGTCCGGACTGGCAGACCTCTTGCCGTCTCTGCAGACAGTTTATGTGGGACTGAGCGCCGGGAGTATGGTGATGGCACCTAACATCGGGGAATTCTTCGTTGGCTGGACTCCACCCACTGGCGGCGATGAAACGCTGAGTTTCGTTGATTTTGCAATATTTCCGCATCTGGACCATGAAATGCTGCCGAGAAACACCATGGCTGATGCAGAGAGATGGGCCGCCGGGATGCAAGGGCCAGCGTATGCGATTGATGATCAGACCGCCATCAAAGTGATCGACGGAGTGGTTGAAGTTGTCTCCGAAGGGAATTGGAAACATTTTTCGCACCTCCTATAAGAAAGAGTGGAGATGAGCACAATGGAGAAGAGATTTCCGCATTGTCCTCTAGTATTTCACCAAGCTACACCAGAGGAAATCATCGCATATAACCGTGGTTTGATATAAAGCTAGAATAAGCTAAGGAATTTTACGAGGACGATCTTTGTATCTGAAAGGATGTAAAGGGATGATAAGCTATGCAGGCAAATGAGGAGTTCAAAATGGAAGAAGGGCTGGAAGACATTACGGGAATTACTTGTATTTACGTACCAGTAAATGATGTTTACGAGTCTATTAAATGGTATCAAAAGAATTTAGGGTACCAACCTGCAACCAACGATCGTGTTGAGCCTGGGATGGTGATGGCTGTTTTGAATTTGCTGACCCTGACGGTAACATATGGGAAGTTTGGCAGCCTTAATCGATTAATCAGATCAATTTCGCTAACGTGAGCTGAATAAAGAAGAGGAGGCAGCTGGTCAGAGCGATCGGTTGTCTTTTTTAAATGTCGAGGGACAAGAATATGGTCCATTGAAATCGCTATTTT
>NZ_AEXS01000126.1:0-12039 GCF_000204455.1 Paenibacillus sp. HGF5
TAATGTCGTGGAACCGGAGTATGCCTATGTACCGCCTGCGCATAAATTGGAAAATTCCAATTCCGCCCAAATCCAAACCCGGCAAACCGATGTCATTCGCCAGTATGACCTGTGGGGCAAGACGCTTACGGTCCCGGGAACCGCTTTGCAGGATCAGCACCCCCGTTTGACAGCGGCCAATGGCGCAGTTGAGGTAAACAAAGAGATGCTTGCCCTGGGGCGCCGAACGATGTATGAGGAATCCTTTGGCAATGAGGTGTTCTTGACCGATATTTTGGGAATCGTCGACGGTCCGATGAAGCTCAAAAACGTTGCTAAAGCCCTTGCCGAGCTGAAAGGACGGGGAACCACCAATTTGCGCGTCGAGCTTGATCAGGATGTGACCCTCGGCGGCAAAACCTTCCGCAAGGGGGATAAAATCGATACCGGCTTTGACGTAGCCAAAGGAGCTTATTCCCCCATTGGCGTAACGTTCAAGTATGCCGAAGGCAAAACCCGCATCGGCGTTAGCTGCATGGCCTGCCATGCCACCGTGAACCGTGATACGGGAATGGTCGTGGAGGGCGCGCCCAATTCCGATCTGAACCTCGGTTTAATGCTGGCGTTGGCTCCGAATAGCGCAGCGTATTTCACCCACACGGACGTTGCGAACCTCGTGGATTATGTCAAGAACGGGCAGCGTACCGTCATAAATTCCAAAGGGCAAGCCGAAGCCCTCCCGGATCCCGCACTGCTGGAAAAAGCCGTTGACGACAATCTGATCAAATGGGCGCCCGGCAATTTCGATACCACCGTCGATAAGGTCAGCGACGTGACCCAAATTCCCGATATGTTTACAAAGGGCGACCATCCGTACAGCTGGAGCGGCTTCGCCATCGCGGGTCCCTTCAAAGGACTCAGCACCTTCAGCAACAATGTTCACGCCCAAAATACGGATACATTAAGCCAAACCGAGGTCAGCGAGCCGCTAATGGGGATCGACAAAGAGATTTATGTGGGCACAATCCTGCAAAATGCGGCCCATCGCAAGTTTCGCTATGATCCAAGCAGCGGGCTGAAGCCGACCGAATTCTTCGACCGCCTGGACCCGAATCCCGGAACCCCCGGCGTTAATGAGGTTATCAAGATTCCGAACTTCCCCAAGGTTTCGGCCATAGCGCCGAACGGGCTGTATATCAGCTCGCCGGGTTTTAAGGCCGGGGAGCAGGTTAATGCCATGTCCGCTTATCAGAATACCGTCCGTCCGCCTGAAACCGATAAGGCTGAAGCCTCCGATGCCAAGACCCTCAGCCTCGGGGCGGAAGTTTTCAAAAAAGCGCAGTGCATCACTTGCCACGCAGGCGACTATTTTACCAACAACCGCATTATGCGTGCGGCAGAAATCGGCACCGAGCCTGCAAGGGCGAAGGCCTTCCATTTTACGCAGAACGCTTTTGGCGAGGCGGAGTTCTACCCGCCCGACACGCCTGTCCCGATTCCTCCGGACGCCAAGGCGACTAAAGTCCCGCTGGATGGTATAGACCCGGAGCAGATCAAGCTGGGCTTCGGCCATAAATCGGGCGGCGGTTATAAGGTCAAAGGATTGATCGGCCTCCGCTGGTCGGCACCGTATTTGCACGACGGGGGCGTCGCGGTCGGGCCGGAGCTGTCGCAAGCCGGAGTGCCGGCAACGCTTATGAAGGGCATTCACCCGGATCCCTACAACAGCCTGAAAGCCCTGATCGACCGCAAGCTGAGGCTGCGGGTCGTTGAGGCGAACCGCAAGGATTCGAGACTCAGGGATACCCACGTCACCGGTCAGGGACATGAGTATTGGGTCGACGAAAGCAGCGGGTTCACGCAGGAGCAGCAGGATGCGCTCGTGAAATATCTGCTCCAATTGAAAATGAAATAAGTCCGGGATATATCCATCATACTTTGTCCCATCGGCTCATAAGGTAAGGTATATAGCTTGCCTACCCCAGAACCGGTCTAAGACAAGGAGTTGATGAGATGTCCCCTTTCAAATCGTCCACAGGACTTCCCGAGAATTTGGCCGCGACGCTGTGCTATCTTCTTCCCATGGTCGGAGGAATTCTGTTTCTTTCATTAGAAAAGAGAAGCCGATATGTCATATTCCATGCGCTGCAGTCCTTGCTGGCCTTCGGCCTTCTGGCCGTCGCCCACCTGCTGTCGAGCGCGGTGCCCATCATCGGCCTTCTTGCCTCCGCCCTCCTGGCGCTGGTCGGCGTGCTGATGTGGCTGGTGCTTATGTTTAACGCCATTCAGGGAAAATGGTTCAAGCTGCCGTGGATCGGCAATTTTGCAGAGAAACAAATGCAGCGCATCTAAAGCAATGCATGCAAAAACGGCTTCCTCCCATGATTGGGAGGAAGCCGTTTTTTGGGCCTCAGCCCAAGACCGAACAGGATCAAAAAAAGCAGCCGGAACTGATCCGGCTGCTTTCGAAGATCATCTTAAGCTGCGTGCCCTTCTGTCGTCTCACCTCGCTCAGTGCGGGTCGGCTTCGTATATTTCAAGCCGTTAAAGATCAGATTCAGCACAATCGCGGTCAAGCTGCCGGCCACGATGCCGTTATCGGCAAGAATGCGCAGGTTGTCGGGCAGGCTGGCGAACAGGCCCGGCACGGTTGTGACGCCAAGACCCATGCCGACGGAACACGCGATAATGAACAGATTCTCATGACGGTTAAGGTCTACTTGATCCCCTAACATCCGAATGCCGGAGGAAACCACCATGCCGAACAGGGCAACCATCGCCCCGCCCAGAACCGATGTCGGCACAAGCTGTGTCATGGCGGCAATCTTCGGCACGAATCCGATCAATACAAGCAAACCGCCTGCCACTACGATGACGTCGCGCGTCTTCACGCGGCTCATCTGAATCAAGCCAACGTTTTGGGAGTACGTGGTATAAGGGAACGAGTTGAAAATACCGCCTACCACAATCGCAAGACCCTCCGCGCGGTAACCGCGGGACAAGTCCTTGGAGGTGATGTCGCGATCCACGATTTTGCCAAGCGCCATAAATACGCCCGTCGATTCGGCAACGCTGACGATCGCTACCAGAATCATCGTCATGATCGGAACGATTTTAAACTCCGGCGTGCCAAAAAAGAAAGGCTGCGGCGCGCGGAACCAGCCGGCTTCGCGCAATGGAGTGAGATCCACCCCGCCGTATAACGCGGCAACCAGGGTGCCGAGAATGAGACCCAAAAGAACGGAGATCGAACGCAAGAAGCCTTTGGCAAAACGATTCATGATAATAATGAAGGCAAGAACGCCGAAGCCAAGGGAAATGTTCAGTGCGCTGCCAAAATCCTCGCTGCCTTGGCCGCCCCCAAGGTCGTTCAAAGCTACGGGGATCAGCGTCAGACCGATAATCGTAACAACGCTCCCTGTAACGACAGGCGGGAATACCTTAATCAGCTTACCGAATAAACCGGAGAACAGAATGACAAATAAACCGGAAGCGATAATCGCTCCATAAATAGCCGACATGCCATGCTGCTGTCCGATAATGATCATTGGACCTACGGCCTGGAACGCGCAGCCGAGCATGACCGGAAGGCCGATACCGAAGTACTTGTTCCCGAATACCTGCAGTAAAGTAGCGACCCCGCATGCCAGCAGGTCGATGGCGATGAGATACGTCAGCTGCTCCGTCGTTAAACCGAGCTGCCCGCCAACGATAAGCGGTACGATGATTGCCCCTGCGTACATTGCCAATACATGCTGCAAACCCAGCGAAAAGGTTTTGCCCGGACTCCGATTTTTATCAAAAATCGGTTCTTGCACCGCTTGTTTCTGTTGTTCCATGGCTTTTTGATTCCCCCCAATAAATTGTTAGCTTTCGTTCTATGCGAATGTCACAACACCGTCTTCAAGTGATGCAATCCGTACAAGCGATTCGACCCGGTAGCCCGCTTCGGCCAGCAGGCGTCCTCCCGGTTGAAACGCCTTTTCAATGACGATCCCGATGCCTACCACTTCGGCACCCGCCTGCTCGACGATTCGGGCAAGCCCGAATGCCGCCTCGCCGTTGGCAAGGAAGTCGTCCACGATCAGCACTTTGTCGCCCGGTTTGATGAATTTCTTAGCGACCGTAATTTCGTTGGTCTCCTGCTTCGTGAAGGAGTACACCTTCTCCACGAATATATCCTCACGGAGCGTCAGCGATTTCTGCTTCCGTGCAAAGATGAGAGGCACTTCCATCTCAAGCGCGGTCATGATGCCCGGCGCGATGCCGGAGGATTCGATGGTCAATACGCGAGTCACGTTCGCTTCCTTGAACAATCGCGTAAATTCCTTTCCCACCTCTTTCATCAATACCGGATCCATCTGGTGATTCAGGAACGAATCCACCTTCAGTACCTGTCCGCTTAATACAATGCCTTCCTCTTTCACTTTGTTCTGCAGTAATTGCATGATGCTCCCCCTTAAATTTGTTGTCCGCATTCCAAGCAAAAAAGCCCACTTCCTCCCTTCACCGAATCGCCGGGAAAGAAACAAGTGGGCATAAGCAGCAAAAACGCACCGTTAGCCTTCCGGTCAAACGGAATTTGACCTGGCTTGTCCGCTGCTGCTATAACCCGTAGTCCAATCATTTCCGGTGATCGGGTAGAGACATGCAGGCCGATTCCTGCACCTATACGAGAAAATGTATGATATCCGAATTCCTTAGAATGCTTACGTAATAATGTTATATTTCCGAATGAATGAAGTATAACGCATTCCCTATGAAAAAATAAAGTGAAAATTTACGGAAATAATAAACTGCTGGTCAATTAAAAGAAAAAAAAGGCTGCCCCATACGATTAATGGGACAGCCTTCCCTTGAATCAACTTGTAGGTATCACTTCGATTATCCATTCCAGGGGATCACCGATGGGCACCGATATATCGCTGTTTATATCAACCAGCTGGATACGGAGCGTATAAGTCCCGACATGAGCTTGCTGCCAGCGGAACAGGATATCGCTCCCATTCCCTCCCAGATCCATATCCCCAGCCGTTAAACCTGCATTCACCCGGTATACCCCTTCACGATCTGGAGTTGCGATCTCATACCCCTCCGTCGGAACCGTTCCCGGCTCATGCGGCTTCATTCGGAATCCGAGTACGCCCAGACTTACCGGCTGACCATGGTCATCGAGAATCGTCAATTCATAGCCAACCCGGGTATCCTCGCTCAGTCCGTACGCTTTGGAATAAAACCCCCAATACATATCAAGGGCTGCCGGAAACGGCCCTTCGCCAATGAATTCGAACTGCGAGAAGAGATTGACCTGGATGGAACGGACGCCTTCTCCAAGCACAGTCCATTGGCCTTCCTTGATCTCAAGCAGCTCAATCTTCTCCGTATAGCTGCCCGGCTCCAGCAGATCGGCATAGAACTCCAGCGGAATATCCGGCGAAGCGACCTCGCTTAACTTAAAGCCGGTACCATCAACAGACTGCAGCGTAAAGCTTCCCTCTGCGTTGGATTCCACCGTCTGCTCGCCATGACGGACAGGCAGACCCACGACCGGAATTCCATCCCTTGTCAGCGTCACCCTGACTTGAACTTCCATGTCATCGGCTAAGCCTTTCGTCTCGAAATGAATGGATCCAAAATAATTGTCTGGGCGGGCCGACAGTTCACTGCTCATATCATCGCTATATATAACCGTCACGAAAGGATCGGTCCCCGGCGGCTCCGTCGTAGGAGGTTCCGTTACCGGAGGCTCAGTCACTGGGGGCTCGGTCACAGGCGGACCGGTTACAGGCGGCGACACGCTGCCTCCTGATCCCGAGCCGCCTCCAGGACTAACCGGCGTCGGCTGCCGAGCGCCTTTCTCCTGCTCCGCTTCTTTCCTGCCCTGGAGAAAGCGTGCCTGCTCCTCTGCGCTTAAGGATTGAATAAGCCGCTCTTCAGCCTTCTTCTTCATTTCCTCCTGTGCTTTTCGGTTCGCTTCATCCTGCTGCTTCTTATGCTGCTCGATCTTAGCCAGCATGTCGCCGAGTTTCTCCTGCAGCTGATCCAGCTGATCCTGCTGTTGATCTTGCTTCTTCTGTATCTCTTCCTGCTTGCGCTTCAATGCTTCCAAGCGCGCCTGCTCCAGAGCAGGGTCGAGGCCGGCTTGTTTATCCAAATCTTTCACTTGGCCCGGATCAAATATCTTCCCCGAATCCGGGCTTGCTTCTTTCATCAGTTTATCTATTTCTTCTTGGCTGGCTTTTTTCTTATCAAGCGCCTCTTTCGCGATATTTCCGATGAGGTTATTCAAATTATCCGCGACTTTTGCCAAATCGTCCGGCGATTTCATAATCAAGTCTTGAGTGCCGGTTCCGCTTTGTCCGGACTGTAGTTCTTGCCGCTTCTTCTCGAGAAACTCCTCGTTCTCCCGGTCGATGTCGTTCTTATTCTTAATTATCTGAGCAATGATTCCCGGCGAAGCGTTCCCCATCAAATCCTCAATATCGATGAATTGTACAGGGGGGCGTCCCTCCTGTGAGCCGCCTAGCGATATTTGTTGCGTGGGACTAATCATGACCGGGCCGGATGGCAGCAAGGAACCTTCTGTGCCTGTCGGCACCAGCGAAGAGCTTATTTTCCCGCTAGCGGTCACTACGTTTGTCATCCCTGTTAAGGGGTTGACGGTGATTATAAAATGCGTGCCTTGTACGCTATTGTCCGCATAACCGGTCCGCACGTCGAAACGATCAGTCGACCGGGCCAGGTCGGTAACATCATAATAAGCCTGCCCAGCCTCCAGATTCAGCCGAGTTACGTTGGAGATGCCAATCTTGCGAAGCTGCTCGACCACCAACGTCGTGTCGTTGCCTAACGTAATGACATCTTCCGTATCCAGGATCCGAAGCTTGGCGCCTCCCGTGCCGGAGCCGGTAACAATTTCATCGTCTTCGCCCAGCATCATCCCCTTGTAGGCGTCCACCTGCGCATACCCGCCGTAACGGAGCTTGGCCGAACCGGTGATTTCCACGACCTGCATGCGTCTCGGCGTAAAGTTCGAAGTGCTGAAGCTAACATTCCCCGGCTTCGTTTCCCGTTCAGCCAAATCCCGGATGATAACCAGCTTTGTGCTGGCGTTCCATTGGACATCCTTGCCCATCAGTTCGGCCACCGCTCGCAGCGGAGCCATCATCTGGCCGTTGGCGATATACGGCTCAACTTCCGTCGCCGCTCGGGAAACTTCTTTGCCCGCCTGATCCCGGGTCATATAGGGATCTCCGGCTTGCAGCGTGATGACATCCTCGCCAAGGGTTAATGTCATTTCCTTATTCTTGGCATCATAACTCAAACGGGCTCCGAGCAGCGTGCCTAACGTTCTGACAGGCACCACGGTCTGGCCCTGTTTCATAACGGCCAAGTCGCCCAGTTGGGCCACCTGATCTCCGTAAGCTGCGGTGATCCCTCGGCCTGGTTGCCAAGCATCAGGCGTCTTATAGCTGGACCATGCCCGGACGGCCCCATTGCGTTGGTCCGCGATGAACAGCTCCCCACTATCCGAAGCGACCCCAATATCCGCCGGCGCGTTGAATCGGACCTCGCTTTCAATTCCGTCCGCGTAACCTCTCGTTCCGCCGACCATGGTGGTCACGCGTTCGTCTTTCAGTTGACGCACGGCATGATTATGGGAATCTGCAATGAGAAGTCCATCCTCCACGCTCCATGCCAATCCCCGAGGCGAGTTGAAGCGGGCTGCATCCGCAGCTCCGTCCAGATAGCCAGGATCTGCGTATAACGCGTCCTTGGCGTAGCCATCGGATGACGGAACACTGCCGGCGGCCGTCGAAACGGTCCCTTTCCCGAAATCGATATAGCGGATCGCTTGATTGCCCGAATCGCTGACATACAAATTGCCTTTACCGTCAAGCGCAAGACCTGCCGGCTCGTTAAATTGCGCTTCAGCAAGCGATCCGTTCTTGTAGTCCCCTGCCAATGCGATGACTCCGGCGCGAACCTGGACAGCACGCGTCGAAGGGCTGCCAATCGTCGTTACTTCCCCATCCGGAGAGATCCGCCTAATGACGTGGTTCAGCGTATCCGCCACATACAGAATGCCGTCCTCGGTAACCGCAACGTCCTGCGGCTCGTGGAACAAGGCATCTTGAGCCTTCCCGTCCTTCAGCCCAATCCGTCCGTTGCCCGCTATGGTGTTTACTCTGCCCGCTTGATCGATTTTACGAATGGCATGGTTGCCTGAATCGGCTATGTACACTTGACCTTTTCCGTCAACGGCAATCCCGGACGGCCGATTCAAAAACGCAAGCTCGCCCTGGCCATCCAGGAGCCCGCCGATCGGAAGTCCCCCGCCGTCCCGCTTGTAGGACAAGGAGGCGCCTGCGAGAATACTGCTCTTCCCGTCCTTTATTTTGCGAATCACATGGTTCTCCGTATCGGATACGATAACGGAGCCGTCAGGCAGCCAAGCCACACTGCCCGGTTGTCGTAATCCTTCGGAAGCCAGTGACGAGGATAGCCCGGCTGCATGCCCCGGCCCCCCTGCAATCGTAGTCGATTGACCTAAAGGTAATCCGTTGCCGGCAACGAGCCTCTCTTTGCTTGGAAGAGGCGCAGTTGATGCTGCCATGGCGTCGCTTGCTCCCCCAAATACACTCCCCGCAAGGACAGCGGCTAGTGCCATCATGCCCATCTTTCTAAACCTAATCAAACCCAAACCCTTAACCCCCCTATACCTAAGTGATATTTCTAGCAAAAATCATACAATAATCCGGTCCTATCTGGATACATAATTTTCCCAATATATCTGACATCAAAAAAAAAGCCACCTAACGGCAGCTTTCTCCGAAAATTTCATCTATTGAAACGTAACGTGGATCTGCACGATCTCGGACCGGGAGCCCAGCCGAATCGGCGGTCCCCAGAAGCCGTAGCCCGAGGACACGATGGAATGCATCCGGCCTTTTTGCAGATATCCCCAATCGTTCTCGAACAGGGCCCTCGTAATCAAATGCGCCGGGAATACCTGACCGCGGTGCGTATGCCCCGACACGATCAGATCAACGCCCTGCTGCTGTGCTTCGTCCAGCGCATTCGGCTGATGATCGAGCAGAAAAACCGGCTTGGATAAATCCGCCCCTTCCATGATCATGGACAAACCTGCGCGGTCCTGATCCTGCTTATCCCGCCTGCCTACCAGCGTCAAACCCTCCACCGTCAGTTTCTCGTCATACAGCACGGTCATGCCGCTGTCCTCAAGAGCCGATATCAGCTCCGTGATCTCCCCTTCGAATCGGTCATGATTGCCAAGCGAAGCATATACGCCATAGGTTGCCTGGATACCGGTCAAAACCCGATCTATCCCCTGGCTTAAATACGCATCCAGATCATCATCAATAATATCGCCCGGAAACAGAACCAGATCCGGCTTCAAGCCATTGATCTCCTTCACCATGCGCTCAGCGTGTGCCTTGCCTGACAAGACGCCGAAATGCATATCGGACGCCATGACGATATTCAGCTTCTCCATGGTTCCCGCATCCTTGTCCACCTGAATATCGTAAGCACGTACGGTTGGACTATAAGCGTTAAAAGAGCCGAAACCGATCGCGATCACCATCAGCACCAGCACGACGGATACCGCCGCCTTCTCCAGCCCATCTCTTCGCAATGCCGTCATCCTCAGCAGCCATAACACGATGTGCATCAACGGGAGAAGGATAATCAGCACATAAAAAACAGCCATCCAATACGATCCTATGATATTGAGAACGGTTGGATTACCGAAAAACCGTCCTGATATAAACGATGTCGATACCACGGTCAGCACGACTATGTATACCCATTTGAGCGCCATGGACGGCCCCGGCCTCAACCAGCTCCATACGCTTCGGCCAATATAATAAACCAGCAAGCCGTAAATCAACAGCGCCACGATTCCTGCAATAATAAACATCGCCATCCCCTTCCGTACATCCATTATAGCAAGCGGATTTTACAAATCCCAGCGGACGTTGGCGGAAGGCGGAGGGCTTATGATCTTCGCATGGTTCTTAATGACATCAAGAAGCCGTTACAAACCCGTGCGTTGTTTCGGCAGCAGCTCGTTCAGCAGCGCCTTCAAATTACGGTCTTCCGTATATCGCTCCTGCCCCATATCCAATTCATTCACGCGTATATACGTATAGCTTTCCGCGCCGTTCTCCGGTTTAAAGAGAAGTTCATCATGCGGGTCAGGCACCACCCGGTACTCCATTTCATGAAACATATCGAGCAGCTGCTCACCTGTAGGAGTCTCTCCCTTATCAACAAAAATCAATCCCCGCAGCTTCTTGGGGCCTTCTTTATGTCCGACTGTAAAATGAACGATGCATTCCATGCTCATCCATCTCCCTTCTTGGTTGTTATGTTATCGGTTCACATCCGTCTCATTCATGTTCTCCTGCCATCTCGGCCTTCATTCACGCCGGTTGCCGGTCTTAAGCAAATAAACGCCAAGATGAATCCCGGCGTTCCTAATCATTATGTCTATTCCATTCTACGATGAAACATGATGCTTAACTGTGACAAAAGTCACTTCCAGAAAGGTATTGATCTAAAACCTGCCCCTAGGCCGTATTGCGATTGGAGTCCCCGTTCACTTCTTCTTCGGGATCGCCTTCATGCCCCGCCAGCGGGCGGGTTATCGATGACGCAGCCTGGTCTTCCTGAGCTTCAGCCTCCGGCTCCGCATTAAGATACTCGCTTTGAATCAGGCCAAAGTGTTCTCCGTAACGCGCTTCCAGCTGCTCGCCCATGTCCTGTTCCAACTGGAACAATACCATCTCCTGGGTAAAATGATGCAAGAGCAGCTCTGCCATGACCGGATGCTCCGTGATAACCGCTCCCGTATCATAGTCCCCGCCGCGCATCCCTAAGATGCACCATTGCCGATCGACGACAAACGAGAACTTCCGGCCGCCGGCCCTGCGCTCCGCAAGGTCGCTCCACCCGGGCCACGCCAAAGTTCTTGAGAGTCCCTGATCCGGACCGTCGCAAGCCCACAGCACCTTTACCCCTCTGGCCTCCGCTTCCGCCAGCGGCTCACGGAGCAGCGACGCTTCCTCGCGCCAGACGTCAACGACGATCTCCCGTTTCGCCCGCTTCAGTTCCCGTACAAGCACATCAAGCACCGCCTGATCGCCCTCCATGCTAAGGAAGGGAGCGGCCGTGCCGCTGCTCCGCGGCAGGCTCTTCTCAACAAAAGCGAGGGATGCCTCCACGCGCCCGGATATCATCCGCGTCAATTCCTCCGGCTTCAGCGAACGGTAACGGACAGGTTCCCCGTCCATTCGCTCAAGCGCTCCCTGCCGTTCCAGACGCTGCATGGCCGCATAGACGTTGGAACGCGAAGCGCCCAAACGTTTAGCTACCTCATACCCGCCTGCAGGCCCATGCTCGGCAAGGTCCACCATAATCTTCGACTCAATTTCTGTAAATCCTAAATTGCGCAAATGATGCAGCAATTGTTCCATAATATTAGTCCTCCCATAGATGCTCGAACGCTTGCTCTATCATTCACACTGTCCTTTATTCATCGCGCAAGGGCATGATCGTCCGAATCCCTATCTCTTAAATCTGTTCAGCTCCGCAGCGCGGACACCATTTCGAGCCTTTCGGCAGGTCGACGCTGCAAATTTGGCACTTCACCATGTCGCGGGTCGCTTCATCGTCTCCGACGTAGTCCTGGCTTTGATTATTTTCCTGCCAGAAACGAATGCGGCGGTCCAGCTCCAGCTGTCTCTCCCGCTCGCGCTCGAGCTCTTCCCAGTGACGGCGTTCCCTCTCCTGCTCCTCCTGCTCGAGGCGCAGCCGTTCCGGATCAACCTCCGGTTCAGACGACCGCTCGATGATCTCCTCGCGCTGGCGTTCCGGTTCAGGATCATACAGGTCTGGCTCGTACGGATCCGGATTCGGACGATAATCATAGGTCTGGACATCGTCCTGTTCCTCCTGGATTTCTTCAGCCGCCGCATATTCGCGTTTATCGAACATGCTCTTGCGCTCGGGCTCCCGCGGCTCATCCGGCGCCGA
>NZ_AEXS01000125.1:0-44521 GCF_000204455.1 Paenibacillus sp. HGF5
CAAAAAAGCAAAATATCAGTCGAGCCATAAAGTGGTTCATCTCATGACGCCGTTCGGATGTTCCCCACTCCGGATTGTCTTTCAGTAGCTCAACATAGAGCCGGTTCAACCGACCTGTCGCACGGATATCAAAAGAACTGTCTCTTACCTGCTTAACTGTCGTGATGCCGGCAAGTGGCAAGAAAAAACCAAAGTGATTCGGGAAATCCTGATAGGCACAGACAAGTGGTGGCTCATCGGAATCAAGTTCCTCCGCCTGAAAATCCACTCCGTCAGTAGCAAGAATATATCGGGCTTTCCCCCTAGTTGTTGCCCTGCTTTTTTTCAGCAAAGCAAGGGTCTTGGAAACTTCGCCAGGTTGAGCGACCGCGATATGAATGTTATTCGTTTGCAGGACACCGCCAAGGTCCGACTTATTCGATTCGCCTGAGCGCAAGCGTTTGATTGTCGTTTCCTTGTTCCCGAACGCCCGCAGGAAGGCGAACGGAAACTCATCTTTATCAAACGGTTGGATTGCCAAATCGGAAACAGCTGCTTCGATCTCTACCGGGTTCATAATACCTTTCCTCCAGTCTAAGTACTGTGCCCGACATGAAGCCGTAGTGCATGCACTACGGCGATGGCAAGGCTATTAGAAAATGCTCTCTATGAACGAGAAAGAGCGTCTCCTCATCAATATAATATCAATTAAAATCCCATTACGTTCTTTGCACTTAATGCAAGTTCTCTGTAAATTATAACATACGAATCAAAAGGAGCGGTAAATATATGGATCAGCAATAGCAACTTATTATGAGCCCAATTTTTCGCCGTCACTTATGGTATGGTTCTCCTCGTATGAACTCAACCAATCCTATCTGTTAGTTGACTAACGGCAGTTTTTAAAACCACCACACTAAGTTAGGGAATAGCCCCCTCATCACTGAAGGGGTCCCTGCTGCTGCTCTTTACGTTCAAAATGATGATGCAGCCTATATAGGCAAATTTCCTTCGTCCACCGGTGCAAAATGGATCGATGCTCGGGAGCAGGTTCAATTCTTAGACTAAACACACCATCTTCGAAGCGGGTCATACTTCCTTTAGCCGAGCCCCATTTCGTCATTGGCATCCGCTCGATTAGCTGGCTAACTCCAGTCTCATTGTACTCCCAGAGTCGTTTCGAATCCTTATCGGAGAAATCGATTCTTCTCCGGTATTCCTTTTCCATTAGGTATTCGTGGAAGAATGGCGCTACTTCCTGAGGAGTAACTGATTCTGCCCAATGTTCGGGCCCACGCTCGAGCATATAAAGGAGCACGATCATTTTATAACTCTTGGTCATAGCGGTCTTCTCGACATCACGTATCCAAGCCTCATATTGATAATAAATCTCCTTTTCTTCCTTCGTTAAGCATTCGGCCCAGGGGAGAAAGCCGAAATAAGAACCGAATTCATTCCGATATTCCCAGCTGTTCGAGCTACCATGAAGGTGAAGTTCCAAATATGTAGGGATTCGACCGAACTCATTCTTGAGATCCAGGAAAGAACGGTGCAGACGCTCACAATGCGGCAGTTTCTTACGGCTTAGTTCATCCAGAAGGTTAACAACAGATGTCTCCAAATGGAGTTCGCATCCATCTGGCACAGTCGGGATGATCGGTTCCTTTGCCGTTTTCTTTCCTTCACCGTCATTTGCGAATAATCGAAGCTTCACGTCCGCATTACGATAATTTCCGATGAGGTCAATGATTGTGCAGTGCGTCTTTCGCTCCGATAACCGCAGCCCCCGGCCAACCTGCTGCTCGGCCTTTGCATTCATAGCCAGGTTCCACTCCATCCCCATTCTCATGGCGGACATGGAGAAGTTAGAGGAACCGACGATAAGGAGCCCTTCACCGTTTTCGTAGTCAAACAAATAGGCTTTGGGGTGAAAGGAAGTTCCCATACTGCGCCATAACCTTGCCTCCAGTCGGGTATCGATATCACGTAATGCCTGCAAACCTTCAGGCTGCGTAACGAATCCCCAGCGAGAACCTTTACTTCAGCTCCCCGTTCGATCGCACCTTTCAAATGCGGCGCCAATAAACGCGCTCCCGACTGCATAACGAACGAAGTCATAATATAGATTCCTGAAGCATTCTGCATCCCGGTAATTAAATCATCTGCTAAGTTTTCCGTAATCAGTTTGACATTAAGCGTTGTCGTCGACATCGATTAGATACACCCGTTCCTGGAATCCGCCTCGAGCTTCCGCCTTCTTCTCTCTCAAGGCTTCAAGCTCTTCCCATGTTGCTCCATGTACGACCACCAATGCCCGGATAACCTCAAGCATATCTGCAAGTTCTTCCAATGACTCCTTTGAACTATCAGCGGTAAAGTATTCCTCCGACTCTTCTTTAAGCTTTATGATCAATTCTTTCTTATACTCTTCCTCATCCAAGATCCGTGTGCGAAATTCTTTGCCTGTAGCTTCAATTACTTGGGGAATCAGATCCCGAACTAGCTTATTGTAAACCGGCATAGATTCTCATCCTTTACATGGTTAATTATGTATCTGTATTGTATCATATCAGAAAATCCCTTGAAGAAGGCTCCCTACGTGTAATGAGGAAAAACTCAAATCGTTACAAGCGCAATAAGTAAAACCACTCCTCTTAAGTAAGGAATGGTTACCGTGAATCAAGACACTAGTCTTGTAGAATCTATTTGGTTTATCATCTAAGGGCTCAGCCTTCTCACACACCTGGAGTCAACGAGCCTGAATCCTGCAGCAGCTCATCCAGCCACAATTCCTGATGCAATTTCACGCCAGAATACAGCATAGCATCCCCTAGCTCCTTATCCCATACTCCTATAGACTCCCGCAGTTTCGACAACTCCAAAATGTGAGCGATTCTTTGTTCCTGATATAAGATATAATCAAGATAATCTTCACATTTCACCCATCAAAGCGGAAATTACAATAAACGAATGGGAGTGATCACAATGCAATGGCGTGAGGTGCGTTCGATTTATCCCGATCAATATGTCTTGTTAGAAATCCTTAATTCACATACCGAAGACAACATACAGTACGTTGACGAGGTTGCTCTTGTTCGGGCCATTCAAGACCCTTCCGAGGCGACCAAAGAGCTTCTAGCGTGCAAAGACAACAACATCGTCTACCACACGGGCCAAGAAGAAATTGCTATCGAATTGAGAAAGCCCCCTTTCTATAGGAATCGCTAGCATGCTAATTGATTATGTCGCGAATCTGTTGCAAGCCTCTATGACGATTCGTTTTCACCTTATATAAAGCACACCACCAGTTCCTTCAATCATCTTTCGTTGCCCAGCCATCAAAAAAACGCACCTCCTTGTGGAGATGCGTTTTTCACTGGAATTTCATATGCAGCAAACCGCATGTGCTGCAACTTTTCAGATTATTCCGGGATATTCCCGCCAGCCACACGGTCCCCGGAATTGCCCGCCGGGTCGGTAACATTATCATCCTCGCCGGCATGAATGATCAACGAGCGTCCCAGCACCGAGTTCGGCTGGTTCTTTTCGAGCGTGCCATGCTGAATGATCGTCTCCGCTTCCACGGTGCCGTCTGCGCCCACGACCAGGTTCGGCATGTCGCCGACATGGCTTCCTTGCGGATTCTCTAGGCCATGATGCTTGTGGGTTGGATTAAAATGCCCTCCGGCAGATTTAAAATCCGTTCCCTGAATTGCATTCTCATGCACATGGAACCCATGCTTGCCTGGAGTGAGGCCGGATGCGGTAATCTTCACCCTCACCCCGTCATGGATCTGCTCCAAGGTAGCAGAGCCAACCGGCTCGCCCGCCGCATTGTACAGCTTGACTACAGGCTGCCCCAGGGATTCTTTCCTGGAAGCCTCGCCCCAGTACACGGGTTGGTTAACCGGATCTGAAACCATGCGAGCTGGCGCATCGCTGCTGTCGGTAGGAATCTTAGGATCCGAGGTCGCCGTCCCTTGTTTCTCAGATGGGCCGTCAGCGGTGGCGTTGTCCTTGCCGTTAACGAAGTGGCTTATTTTAGACATCGCGTGTTGAATCGTACCTAAGGTTCCTTCGGGATTCGCAGCAGCGAACATAATCCCTATAATCAGCAGGGCTCCGGCAAGAAACGCTCCAGCCATATATTTTAACTTGTTGGTCAACTTTTTCACTTCATCGCCTCCTGAATGATGATATCATTCATCTCCCAATCCCCTGATTTTATACATCCAAATCGTTATTTTATGGGATATGAGGCATTCAGTGTCGGTCAAAGAGAGGGGCTCGATGACGGCTTTAACGCCCCTCTGACAAAATAAGCTCTCTCATCCGATCCGTATGTTTGGCGGAAACCACATATACATCTTCTCCCCAATCTTTGAACCCGTAGCTGAACACACTTTCCTGACCCTCTTCCCCCAACCACAGCTTGATGGCATGGATCGGAGATTGCTGGGCATAGACGACCATCACATCGTAATCCGGGTCCGTACGTTTGGCATCATCCGGCTGCTTGCGGGCGGTACGGATCGCTTCCTCAAACGCTCTTACATCTTTCGCTTCCTTAAAGGACAACAGTGTATCCCCATTCATCTCGTCCCATGTCTCGAACGTTGAAATCCGAATCTCGGCAACCTTTTCATCAAGTAGCTGCATCGTCTCCCAACCGGGTTCCTTATCACAGCCTACCAATAGAGCCGTCATGTAAAGCATCATGATCATGAATAAGTGCTTCATTAAACCGTCCTTCCTTATCTATGAAAAATATTATGGGATGATCCCATGCAGCTTCAGCTTGTCTATTAGCATGGCTCTATAGTTCTCTTGGTCGTAAAGGGAGTTATTGATTAACTCCTTGTTCAGTCCGAGCTTGTTCAAGATCCTGTGCTCCAACTCGCGCCGGGCTTCCAATACTTGCAGAGTCCCTTCGACGCCTTCCAGACCGTGATGTTTGCCATAGCCCTGTCCAGTGTAGTAATGAACGAACCCTGTGGACCAATCCTCCGGGCGTTCCCGGATGGCCTTGCGGAATGCGTATTCCAGGTCGTTCTGCTCAATGTAGAACAGGAGGGGATTTAGCGGAAGGGCCGCTTTTTCCAGCCCCAGCACGTAGTCCGTCACTTGATCTTCCGGCGCATCATGCTTCACCATACCGACGGTCACCGGATTCTGAATGAAACAGCACTCAAAAATCGCGACGGTAGGCTCATGCAGCGCCTGCTCGGCAAATGCCTCCCACCGATCGGTGATGAGCCACCGGTTGAGGTCCAGCGGGAGCTCGTAAATATCCTTTTTAGCCAACGAATGATAAAGGTCATCCGGAAAAGAAGCGCCATATTCGTTCTTCAGCTTCTGGTAGGGCAAGAGGTTCCAGCTGCCTTTTTTGACAGCCCGTTCGATCCATATTTCTTTAAAAGGGCCTGCGACTTCCAGCAACTGCCCGAATTCCTCTTCCGTCAGACACGCGGTTCCCTCATAATCCGCCGGGTGGTCTGTATCCCCCTCCACCACCAGCCGGGACTCGATGTTGTGCTCGGAAAGAATGGCATGAATCATACGAGACGTCGTTGATTTCCCGAATCCCGGCAAGCCCTCAACCATGATTAATTTCGTCTTCATTTCAAATCCCCTTCAAATCTCAAAAATGATTGCAGCTTCATGTATTCTGTGGGAGCCTGTGAATATCCTTTTCTCTATCTATTGATTAGTCCCAAATTAAGGTATGATAATGTTACTACTTATAGAGAGGTGTTCATACATAAATGAAGAAGACTTTAGCCCTTTTGTTGATGCTCGCTATCTTAATTCTCCCGTCACAGGCTTATGCCGCCCCGCCCTCCATCAAAATGTCGATCTCCGAGGTTAATAAGATATACTTTGAGGAATACAACAAGAGGTTAAAGGAAGTTAAGTCTGCTATACGGAGATATAAAGCTCCTGTGTGCTCCGATGTAATCACCCTCACGAATCAATCCAAGCAGCTGACAACCAAGTACAACAACCTCAAGAAGTCCAAAACCAGCAAAACGGAACTGAGTCAGATGAAGGCAACACTTGACAAGGCCAAGAAAAGTCTTAGTGAAGCAAAGAAAGTCTGCAATAAGGAAACAGCGGAAACGAAAAAAGAACTCAATGGACAAGTTAAAGAAGTTTCTTTAGCCAAAACTTCCGGAGTCAAGCTGAACGTCGACTCTTATAATAAAGGAACAATTACCAGCTCAACGTTCGATAAGGAAATACGCAGTATCGTGAAGCTTGTAGACGATGTTTTCACATACATTCTAGAGGATCTGGAGTAGAGCAAGCGGCAGGGTATACCCTGCCGTTTTTTTATTGAATATCGTTGAGCAAAACAAAAGACCATAGACTGTACCATCTACGGCCTTTCCCACACTAAACCTAACACCCTACTCCAAACTATTAAACTCATTCATACGCGCAAGTTTTACAAGTTCAGACTTTGGCCATCCGATTTCTCTCGATTTGACTCTGCAATATTTGCAAGAGCAATGAATCTTCCCCTTAGCAAACTCACCTGTAAACTTGGCATGCCAACCAAGCTGTTTAGCAAGCCTGCTCTTACGCTGGATCACTCTCCGTCGATGATGACGGTAATACGAACGAGTACGATTGTTGCCTTTGCTTTTCATTCCATCACGCCCCTTGGGATAAGGCCCAGCCTGCAAAGGCGCCAAGAGGGTTACGTCATCCTTTACAGGCCGAGCGTGATGAAACTGCTACATTGCACGAACACCATGGATCACCTCAACTGGATGTGATTTAAACCTGTATACTTACTTACCAACTCCGCCACTCTCTCCACATGCACCGTATGCGGAAACCTCGTCTTGAACCTGCTCCAAGGTACCGAAACCCACAAACTCGCCATATCCTTCCCTTAAATCCCATTTATCTAATTTAACATCAATTCCATCTACAGCTCTAAGCCTCTCCGCTAAACTATATACCCATTCTCATGCTGGGGCGTTGTCCAATATATGATATAAAAACAGCGGGTGGTCTCTCATTAATTTTTGTATTCATTTGATCCCCCTCTATCTAGTTTTAAGTTTAGGGATAATTATACCATAAGGAATTCATAGAATTCATAGACTACTACTCAAAGAGAATTCAATTATCCGTTCACAACAACACTAAAAATGTTTGTATCTCACCCCTCTCTATTAGCCATAAACAAGAAGATCTTGCTAGTAACCAAAGTTCATATATGTTACTTTATACTTAACTACAATCCACTAATTCCGGAGGTAAATATGAAGAAAGCACTAATTTTTCCTATTATTCTATTAGCATCATTTTTTTCAATTTTAATTCCCAAAACAGAAGCTAATGCCGCTTCAAACGTTGTGCCAAACAATGCTTATATATCTGATGAAATTGCAGTTTTTTTAGATGGTGAAATTCTTGTAACACGCGAAAAATCCTATACTATCGATGGAATTAAAAATCATGGAACGTATGTTCCTGTAAAGATAATTTCTAAGTTTAAAGACATAACGATAAACTACGCCAAGCCAATAACAGTTAAATCAAAAAAAGGAACATATAAAATAAATAATAGTAACTCAGTTTTATTAGACGGGGTCACTTATATAAAACTAGATTACCTTTATAAGATAACAGGGTACTCTGGTAAACATGAATATGAGCCTAATACAATTTTCCTATGGAGCAATAATGAGGGTAAAGCTAAATCAGATAAATTAATCTCTCAGATAAAACAAGTAAAGAATGACAATCTAAAAACTTTCATGGGCAAAAAAGTGTACATATATGAGGGGGAACAAGTTGGGCGTGTAATCGAGATTCTTCCGTACAGTGGAAATAGTGTAGCGTTTAAGATATTGTTGAATAATGGAAAAGTGATTGAAGAAATAGTAATTGGCTCAGAGCCTGATTCCTTCTGTAGTTATTTCTTGTATGAAACAATCAACTACATCTACTCAGGAAAATATTATTGGGCAGATAAAAACTATCTACCCTCGTCTAATCCATTATTAAATATAGAGAAGGTTTATTTCAAATCTGTAAAGATGAAAGGAAAAACCCTTCTCGTTGAAGCGAAAAGATCAAGTGGAGCAGCTGTCACTTTTAAGCTACCCTTTTATGATGATCCTGGTATAGTGATTAGAAATGGGTTTTATACTGTTAACCCAAAAAGCATTTATCCTAAATGGAGCGATGCCACTTGGAATAGAATAGTACAGCAAAAAATTGCTATTGGTATGAATCAAGATCAGGTATTGTTATCATGGGGAAGACCAAATGATACATCTTCTTATTCAAGTAATACATTAACAATGGATCAATGGATATATGGTGATACTTATCTCCACTTCTATAACGGAATACTCGAATCATGGTCAGATTACTAATAGACAACAGGGCAGTTTATACACTGCTCTTTTTATATTTATCTCCTTATATTACCTCATATTTTTTCGATGATTCGCTTAAAGGTTGCAACTTTTTTTCGTGTTTATTGCGCTAATAATAAGAACTTTATAAAAAATCTTGGTGTGGAGATGGAAATGCTGTGGAATTTTTTTATACCATCCCCCGTACGCTGGATGCAGACGTTTGTCAAACTTTAGCGATTGTTCGTATACCATATTCTACATTTTAATCAATACACTGGTATATGTATATGATACATAAAAAAGACAATGTAGCTTCAAGCCACACCGCCAATTTACTCACTTTACTGTTTTTACATCCCTCTTCTCAATGACATGTCGTATACGTAACATATCTAAGCCGTCTTGAAGATAATCCAATAACGGCATCTTAGCAAGCATACTGTATAGTCGATTAAATCCACTTTCAGGCCGATGACGGCCATTTTTTTGTTTCATCATTTGTTCTCCTATTCCATTCGCGATTGAATTTTGCCATTGCATGCACGTCCCTTATTATAGATCAAGGTGCTGCAGCCCGTACACTTGGATTACCGGAAAAAGACACAGCAAAAGGGCTGCCCGAATGGGCAGCCTTTGAACTTGTCATCCAACGCGGGTTGATCCCCACTCCTGTCCCAACTCGAACAGCAGGTTAGCGATCATCTCATGATGTGCCGCATGTTCTCAGCATGATACTCCACGTACGGCACCGTCAGCATCTGTATCGCGAGCAGTTACTCCTTCATATCGCTACTCTCTACTACTTGTGGAAATACCATTCACTCCACACCCTTCAACGACTCGATCATGTGAATCCGCGTCACTTTTTTCCGAAGCATGAGGTTGGAGAGGAGAGTCAGGAAGAATGCCAGCGCAACCGATGCCAGCATAATCACAAGGTTTAATTGATCCGGAATTTGCTGATGCGTACTCGAAAGCGCCTGGATTATGATGGAATAGACATAACCGCTGATCGGCAGGGCAACAATGACCGCAAAAGCGGTTAACAGCATGTTCTCAGAGAAGATCAGCCTGTGGGTTTTACGTTTGGGATAGCCTAATACCTTCAGGGTGGCAAGCTCACGATTCCTTTCATAAATGTTGATGGAAGAGATCGTGTAGATGGCGCCGAAGGACAGAATGACGGCACAGATGATAAACATGATGAAAATAAAGCTGTTTTGCTTCAGCATATATTGTGCTGATTTCTTCAGATCATCCTTGTCCGCAATAGCTTCTACCTGCGGGTCTTGTTCGAAGAAGCTGCGAACGCCCGCCAGATCGGCAGCGCTATGGACGCTCACTAACATAGAGGAAGGATCGTAGTCGATACCCAAACTCTTCATATAGCCCGGTGTGCTGTAGAACGACGGATTCGAATACTGTGTGGAGATATCCGTAACCTTCATATCAACGATGGTTTGGTTAAGCTCGGGTGCGGTGAATTGTAGCTGGATCGTATCCCCTTCTGCTATATGATACTGATCCGCATAAGATTTCGGTACCAGCACGCCATGATCTTCTAACGATAGGCGATTGCCTTGTTCATCATAAAAGCGAATCAGCTCATTATCCTGCTCCGTAACCACAAGCGAAGCATTTTCTTTGTTTTCCCCTTGGATGAGTTCCACCGGGTAGGTGGACAACCTATAATGGTCTGCAATGCCGGAGGGCAGTGCTGCCGGATCCGGAAACGATCCCATTGCATAATCGACTCGTAAATCATACGTATTTACCTCTTCGATCTGGCCAGCTACCTTGAGCAGGGCTGTCTGCGTGCCGAAAGCCGTGATCAACAAAACCGTACTGACCACAACGCCAACGGAGCTTGCGAGTGCTTTTTGTTTATTTAAGAAGATATTTCTTAGAATGATCTTGTAACTGTAAGGGAGTCGACTCCACATCCCAGGAATTTTCTCGATGAGCAGCCTCTTCATCTTCTTGGGTGGCTTCGGACGCATTGCCTGCGCAGCACGTTCTTGCAAAATCGCTCTACCGCTGAAATAGCAGGACAGCATGCCAAACGCACTGGAGCAGATCATCGGAGGTAGGAGCGTAAAGAACGAAAGGGAGAACGTCAGGTCAGGTAGGGAGTAAGATCTTCCAATCGACGTTGTTATGAGTGGAATGAACAGGGCGGCAGCGATGGCATAGCCCAGGATGGAGCCGATGACGCCTGTCAGCACGGGGTAGCCCATGTAATGCAGCATGATGCTTCTTTTTTTCACGCCTAATGCCTTCATAATGCCCACTTGATTTCGCTGGGAATCGATAATCCTCGACATGATTAGAAACAGGATCACCGCTTCAATCAAAAAGAGTACGATCGGGATCACCCTGCTCATCAGCTTGTTATTATGAATCGTTTGCTGGGTCTGGGAATAGTTGAAGGTCCGTTCTTTGCTAACCTGGCTTACATAAGGGAGTGACTGGGAATGTGCTTCAATGGCCTGGCCTAACTGGTCCATGTCGTAACCGTCCTTGGCATCAATCAGGATCTCATTGTAGAACAAGCCGCCTGCGATTTCAGGAATGGTCTCTTCGGGGATATAAGCGATTCCATAAGCTTGGTGGTCCTGGGTTTCGTTCTTCTTGGCATGCTCCACGTTCTCATTCAAGCCGCTGATCGTGAACGTCTTGTCCTTGTCATTCACACGGAGGGTGATGGAATCACCGACACGGTAATGATGCGCCTCGGCATAGTGGGAGTCCAACAGGATCTCATTCGGCTCGGCTGGCATCCTGCCCTCCATCATCCTGGACGTGTTGATTTCATTCGGTACAGGGATCGAATGCACCGTTAATGCAGTTTTATCATCTTCAAAAGCCTGTTCGGCCTGGACGGTATAACGCCCTTCGATATGTTGAATGCCATCAATGCTTCGTAAATCCGCCACATCCTCTGCGGAAATTTGACTGTAATAAACATTCAAGTCGCTTAGATTATGCTCTTGAAAATACCCCTTCGTATAGCCGCTAAGATTGTCGCTCAAGGTAACCAGCCCCGTGTAGAAAAAAGCTCCCACCGCGATGACCAAAACTATGGCTATGAATTGTCCCACCGACTGTTTCATGTCCCGTAATAATTTCAACAATAAAATCTTCATCACCACTCGATCCCTTCAACGCTTTGTTTGTGCTCATTGATCGTGATGCTCTCGATTCTTCCGCTCTTGACGCGGATCACTTTATCCGCCATCGGCGCGATGGCCGAGTTATGGGTGACCAGCACGACGCATGTCTTCGTTTCCTGGTTCAAATCTTGCAGAAGCTTTAAGACGGACTTTCCTGTTACATAATCCAGAGCACCGGTGGGTTCGTCGCAGAGGAGCAGCGCGGGATTCTTGGCAACCGCTCTTGCGATCGCAACTCTTTGCTGTTCGCCGCCAGAGAGCTGGGAAGGGAAGTTCTTCAAACGATCCATTAGTCCAACCTTTTGTAAAATATCTCGTGCATCCAGATGGTCCTTACATACCTCTGTCGCAAATTCCACGTTCTCCAGCGCATTTAAATTCGGAATCAGGTTATAGAATTGAAATACGAAGCCAACCTGCTCGCCGCGGTATTCGGTTAATCTCTTCTCGCTCCATCCCGTAATCTCTTGATCTCCAACAAACACTTGTCCCGAGGTAGCCGTATCCATCCCGCCGAGAATGTTCAAAATCGTGCTTTTCCCTGCCCCGCTGGCCCCTAAAATCACGACGAATTCCCCCTCTAATATGGAGAAGTCAACACCCGCCAGGGCTTGAATCGTCACTTCGCCGATTGGATAGGCCTTGGTTACCTTTTTGAATTCGATTAACGTCGTCACTTCGTACATCTCCCCGTATTGGATTTTCGGAAATAGCTCCATCGCCACTCCCAGTCTCTTATCTAGAACCATCACTGCCAGCTAACGCTAGTTACACTTTATATCCATCATATCCCATCTTATAGATGCCGCTTCCTGCAGCCGATGTATTTACGTATCGGTCTTCGGAAGGGTCTTTATCGCCGCAGCGTTATCCGCTGCTTCTCCTTGGAATTCACAATGCATAGCTTTAATCAAGCACACGCTGAACTACAGGGTATAAAAAAAGAAACTTCGGTATATCTGAAGCTTCTCTTTTATTTGACTAATATTCTTTTTCTACACGTTCAATCAGTTGTTTTAACTTCGAATGATCCTCTGGAGTTTCAATTTTGAAAGTTCCAGTGTTCTCTACAGAAATTTGAGGACCATTACCGAGCATTAATATTAATGTCGAGCCATTCTTCATATGAATTTCAAGATCACGATAATTAGCCAATGTATGCGGATTTTCTTCTATCGTGTTTGAATTAAGAATATTGACTACAGTTTCAATGTCCTCTCGTCTACTTATGTCTGCAGATTCTTGTCTCTTTGCTTCATAACTATAAACGGTAATACTAGAAACCTCCTCGCTATCTATCTTGAAAGTTGGTTCATTAGTCTCTTGGGGATTTTCAGATGCACTAGGTTTTTTGTCTGTTGAATGACTACAGGAGATTATTAGAAGCGGGATACTTAACAGGATCATTATAATAAGCACCTTGCTATTTTTTCTCATTATAAACCTCCATTTTTACGTTATTATACATACTAACGCATTAACAACTCTTAAAATTACACTTTGAAGAAAAAAGGCAATTTTAGTAAATCCCTTTTTTTTCTCCTTAGCAACAATAACTTATGGATTTCGGAATCAGTTCTTCTTAAAAACATATAAAAAAATGGCTGCCGAAGTTATTTCGACAACCGTTTTATTATAATCAGTAGGATCTCCGTATGATTGATGTTTAGGCTTACTTCCCAGACAATACTTTGAATGAGTTTGTCCACATCAATTGCTGAATCTTATACGATGAACGAGTCTATAAAAGCGTCTCTGAAGCCAGCGTAAATCCTTCAATCGCGACATCTTCGTCGACTTCAATCATGATGCAGCGTTTACCTTGGAAATTCACCTGTTTGACATACCTTAAATCCTGCGGGCTCACCGAAATCGTAGCTACCTTGGTTTCGATCTTAATGGATTTGGTAGTATACTTCGGCATGACGCTGGTTGCTTTCATCTCATAGTTCTTGTTGTCCACGATGGTTTCGAATGCCCGCTCCACCTTCTCGGTTGTCACGTCTTCTACGCCGCTTGCGTTCAGCACGCGCTCCAGATCTTTATAATCCAGCTTCGGAGGTTCTTCCTCCTTCGTCTCTTCGTTTATTTCGATCACCCGGTTGATTTCCTCGTACACCTGGGCAATGGTGGCTGAATCGAGCTGTTCGCCGGCCACTTCCTTGACGATATCCTCGAAGATCGCTCGCTCTTCAAGTGCCGTCACGGATCTCTCCCCGTTCAAGACCTGCTCGACAAAATGCGGATCCGGAAAATTCGATTTTCCCGTACAATACAAAATACGATTCACATCGGAATAATTGTCCGTCACGCTAGGATACAGGAATCCTTGCTCTGGCGCACTTAACTTGATAATCGGATCTACAATGACATTGTACTTGAACTCCCGCTCCACATAATCGAACAAGAGCGTCTTCCGTTGTTTCTCCGTAGAATTCATGCTGCATAAAATGAACGGATGGGCGAACACCTCGTTCTTCTCGCTCTCTTCCGCTTCATCGTTTCTCGCCTTGGTCGGCAAATAATACTGTCCCCGTACGAACGTGACCACCATATCCCGCTCATATTGGGCATCCTTCAGCATTCGATCCACCAGCATCAGCATCAAGTCCTGCCATTCTTCCGGATCACCCGACACGAGCGCTTGGTGAAGCATGACCTGCGCCGGTTCCTCCGCTGCTTCCTGGAACCTCAATTCGAACAATTTTTGATCCAGCTCGCCGGTCAGCAGTTTTTTGAAATTCCCCATGTATAACTCTTGCTTCTCCCGATCCACCAGCTCGAACGGCAGGCGCTCCCAATGATAGATTTCATTCGTTTCCTTTGTAATATAGACATTGAGAATATCGTAAATATTCATTAAATCGTGATCCAGCTTAAATTGCTTGCGTATATTGGCGACTTCTTTTTTGTTCATATCCGATTCGGCAGCTCCTTCAATATAATCTGGCTTAATTAGTATAAATTATTGGAACGCAAATTGGTAAGTGATCTTGGCTTGCATTGTCGTGCCTAGGGTCCATTTCCCTGTGGCCCTGATCCTTTATTGTGGCATATTTAAATATCTGAGTCGAGGATGTTCCTTGAAAAAACATTTGACTTCACTGTGTGTATTTTCCTTATCTCGGACCGGCATCATCATGGAAAATATCAAAAAGAAGATGGTTGATTCATCAGGGGAGTCATACTCTCGGAATAAAAAAATGGTGATACGGCTTCGTTCCGTATCACCATTTCATGTTATTCTGTTCGCACGCCATTCGCCGCCGAGCACCATTAGATGGATGCCGGTCGCTATGCACACACTTCTCATGTGGCGCAAAGCTGCCGAGCGAAGCGCATGCCTAACGCGTTACAGCTTACCCGCGGCTTTCACTTTCACGAGCAGCGCATTGCCCGGCAAATACGCAATCGGAATGTCCTCGACGGATACGATCTGTACGGTCTCCGGATTCGCGCCAGCTGCCGTTGCCTCGTTCATGGCGCTCTCCTTCGCGTCGCGGATGACGTCGTCATAGCTCCAGTCGTCCAGCGAATAGATCCGCTCCGACTCGCCGCTAACCTCTCCCAGCGCTGCGCCGATTGCATTCGCCGCATCATAATTGTCCGGGCGGATGATACGGCTTGCCCCTGCCAGCGTATCCGGCACCAACAGACTGCCGCCGCCAACCAGAATGACATCGACCGGGTCGGCACTTGTTTTCATCCGGTCAATGGCATCCTCCAGAATCTGCTGCATGACCGCGTCCACTTTGCCGCATACAGCTTCGTCCACTGCATCCGCGTTTGTGCCCGGCCATGCGGCCCGTCCCATCTTCACGGCTACGTCCGTTGTCGTCAGCGTATCTCCGCCAAAGATGCGGGCCCGTGTCGTCAGCTTGTAGCCCACGCTGTCCGGGCCAACCGTTACGCCGCCTGCGTCGTCCAGCCGGACGATCGTGCCGCCGCCAAGGCCAATGGACAAAATGTCCGGCATCCGGAAATTCGTGCGAATGCCGCCGATATCCACCGCTGCCGACGACTGGCGCGGGAAGCCTTGCACGAGCACGCCGATATCCGTCGTCGTGCCGCCGATGTCAACGACCAGCGCGTCGCTCAGCCCGGACAAGTGCGCCGCGCCCCGAATCGAATTCGTCGGTCCGCACGCAATCGTCAGAATCGGGTAGCGGAGTGCATATTCGCTCTTCATCAACGTGCCGTCATTCTGGCAAATGTACAGCTGGGCATGGATGCCGAAGCCGTTCAGCGCTTCCTCAAATCCGCGCACCACGCCCGCAATGACTTGCAGCAGCGCCGCGTTCAGCACGGAAGCATTCTCCCGCTCCAGCAATCCGATGCTGCCGATCTCGCTGGAGTAGGTAACCGGCATGTCCGAACCCAACACCTCGCGCACGATCTCTCCAACGCGCTTCTCCTGCTCACGATTCACAGGAGCAAATACGCCGCATACCGCCACAGCGTCGACTTCGCCGCTCATCCGGCGGCACAGTTCGGCGATCTCCTCTTCATCCAAGTTGGCGATCTTGCGGCCGTCATACTCATAGCCGCCTGAGGCGACATAGCTATGCGGCCCAACTGCTGCGCGCAGCGATTCGTCCCAGCCGGCCAGCGGCGGAACCGCCGTCGTGGCCGGAGCGCCGATGCGAATCAGCCCGACCCGGCCGAGATGCTTGCGCTCCACGATGGCATTGGTGCAATGCGTGGTGCCGAGCATCGCATAGCGAATGTCTGCTCCATTCACGCCGCTTTCGTGCAGCAGCCGGCGAACGGCTTCCACAATGCCTTCGTTCACGTCGGCAGTTGTATGGACCTTCACCTTGTGCACGCAGCGCAAGTCGGAATCCAGCAGGGCGGCGTCCGTATTCGTCCCTCCCACATCAATGCCGATGCGGTAATTCCGGTTTGCATTAGAAGTTGTAGTCTTGGTCATTTCGCCGCACCTCCTTTCGAAGCCAACGTCTCGATCGGCACATAATCAAAGTCATAACCGAAATATCTCGGCCCGGCCGTCTCAATGCCTTTTGGCGTGCGCCATTTGTCGTCGCATGGCAACCCTGCTGCCGTCACCCGGGCACCATACTTCAAGTTCTCCGTGGTCACCGGCATGCCCGTATCCTGATCCAACAGCGTAATCAGATCAGGCGTAATGGCGAGCGGTTGATCGTCAACGGTGGCGAGCAGGAACTCATTCTGGAAAAACAGCCGCATCGTTGTTCCCTTGTTTTCGCCGGTACCTTCGAATACCGCTTCGCCGCGCGTAAAACCGCCGTCCATGCGGCGACGGATATCCACGGCCTTGCCATGGAACAAGGCATGGCCATTCAGCTTCGCGAGCAATTCGCGCACAGGATTCAGCTTCTGCTGCTTCGCTTCGAACAGCGTCCGCCCGATCTCATAGGCGAGCGTCAGCGTGCCGCCGATCGCGCTCTGCTTCACCTGCGCGCCGGATACCGGATAATCGCAGATGGAGGCAGAACCCCCCATCTCCACCGTCAGCGCACGCGCCATCCGTTCTTCCCACACGCCGTCAATCGTATGCATCAGCGCGCTGTTGCCGCGCTCGTCCGCCATCGCCACGGGGCTGCAGGGGATGCCTTCCAGATGGAATGTCACCATCTGCGATTCGGGAAACGCACGCCCCATCGCATCGGCATCGACGAGCGGAATTCCCCGCTGTGCCGCCGCAATGACCGGAACGAGCGAGTTGCCGCCGCCGACCTCGATCGGCATAACGGCATCCACCTTGCGGCCGAGCTCTTTTTCCATCAGGTCAAGCGGTTTGGTCAGCTGTTCAGCCGAAGGGATTTTCTCCAGCATCACCGTCGGTGCTCCGATCATCGATACCGGCACGATAAGCCCTTCATCGTCCAGCTCCTCGAGCTGGGCGATTCGGATCGGGCCAAACTTGCGGATCGCCTCCATAGCCATCAATTTTCCGACATGCGGATCTCCGCCGCCGCCCGTGCCAAGCACCGCAGCTCCGATCGCGATATATTCAATGGCTTGTTCATCCAATGTGGTTAATCTGGTTGCTTTGTTCATGCTTTCATCCCTTCTTTACTACCCATTTGCCTATGATTGCTTGTACGATAAATGCCATCAAGAAGCTGTCCAGCGCCGGAACCTGCGTCACCTGGAACCATCCGAGCCCATCCGGGGCCATCGTTGTCATGAAGCCGAAGAACGTGGCGATGACCCATACGACGATGGAGCGGGGAATCCAGCTCCGATTGCTGTCCAGTCCGTCAAACGAGAATCTATTTTTGTTCACCAACAAATACTCAGCCGTATAAATGCCGCCCAGCGGTGCGACAAGCATCGTAATGTACGTCAGGAACGTCATGAACCGGTCATAAATGCCAAAGCAAGCAAGTGCGGTCGCAATGAGACCTGCGATAATCGTGATCACGGATTTAGGTACCCGCTTGAAGACAACGGAGAAGCCCAGTCCCGCGGAATATAAATTGTTCGTATTGGTCGTCCATTGTGCCAGCGTCAGCACGATGATTGCCGGAATACCGAGTCCAAGCGTCAGCAGAATGCCCGTCAGATCGTCGGAATCCATCGTACGCGACAGGAAAATCGCAATGATGGTCATGAAGCTGTTGCCGACAAAGAAACCGATAAACGCTGCGGTAACGGCATGCTTTGGCGTTTTGGCCCAGCGCGCGATGTCAGGGGACAGCGCCGTTCCCAGGATAAAGATACCGATAACCAGCGAAATCGCCGTCCCCATCGGCAGAGCCTCACCCTCGAACGGTGCCCAGACGGTGCTTCCGCCTTCCCCGTTAAGCGCCATCACCAGCGCGATAATGATAAACACGACGAGCAGCGGTACCGACCAGACGCTTAGTTTTTCAATCGCCCTGTAGCCCCAGATCGCTGTGGACATCATGAGAAGTCCGCCAATGATCGACAGTACCCAGAGCGACCAATGCCAGCCCCATAGCTCGCTTAACGCCGTCTGGAAGTTGGAAGCGAAGAAGCCGACCTGAACGCCGAACCAGCCCAGCGATGAAATGCCGAGAATGATCGAGACGATTAGCGCCCCTTGGTTCCCAAACAGAAACCGGCTGATCATGGCCGTCGACAGGCCCGTTTTGGCTCCTACATATGCGCAGACAGCCCCGATCATGCCCAATATGGCTGAACCGACGATGACCGCCGTCAGCGAGTCGCCGATGCTCATACCCGCGCCGAGCTGCGCACCCAGGAACATCGCGGACAGGTCAATGCCGATCGCAATCCAGACGAATGCCATCGAGAGCCATGATTTCCGCAAATGCTGGGGTACGGGCTCCCGTTCGTAATCTTCTATTTTCGTATCGTTGCTCATGTTCCACCCTCTGCTTTCTGTACCATCTTGTTGATTGCCTAAGCTTCGACGGATCTCCAGAACATCTCAAAGGCATGTTTCAGTTTCCGTTCGAACAGCTCCGGCGATTTATAGTAGTAATATTGCATGCCCAGTCCGTCCATCAAGGTGAGGTACGAATCCACCAGCGTCTCCATCGGGACGATGGCCAGTTCGCCGCTTTCCAGACCTTCCTGCATGATCTCACTGATAATGCTGCTCAAAAGCGTATCGAAACGCCCAAACGCCTCCTGCATCCGATCCATTAGGAAATCCGGCGGGAAAACCAAGTACCGGAAGGCAAATACGGCAAGCTCCTGCTTGTCCCGGTGGAAATCGTATTGGCGAAGCAGCAGCGCATGCAATTTTTTCTTCGTGCTCATTCCTTTGCTGGTTTCTGCCATCGCTTGGATATATTCGTTATAGGCGCTCATCGATTCTTCGAAGACCGTCATGAACAGATCTTCCTTGCTTTCGAAAAAGGCGTAGATTGCCGGAGTTTTGACGCCAACCTCCTTCGCGATTTCCGATAATGCCGTTCCATCGTAGCCCTTCTGTCCGAATAACCTCAGCGCAGCCTCTTTCAGCTTCGATCTGGTCATGTTCATCCCCTTTTCGCCATTTAATTAACGTTAATTAAGTAGATTATACAACTTTTTGCATAAAAATCAATGTATTTGATGGCTCTGCCAAATTATCTTTCAATCCTTATACGTTCAACATTCAAGCAGGACCATGTACTAAGTAGATAAAGCCCCCATACCAAAAAGAGATATCCTTACTCGAAGGATACCTCTTCTGATACTTGAACCTATTCATTCAAACAATCTTTGATGTTTATGAAAAAACCGGTAAAAGAATTGGACATTGTCCAGCTCAAACCATTCGGCCGTTTGCAACATCTTGGCATCGAGGTTGTAAATCTTCGCATGAAGCGTACCCAGAACAAAGGGAGAGTGCGTAGCAATAATAAACTGACTGTCAAAATAACGCGCCAAATCGTTCATTTGCTCGGCCAGCTTGATTTGATTCGCCGGAGAAAGCGACGTTTCCGGTTCATCCAATAAATACAGTCGCCCGGGAAGCAAATATTCCTCGAAAAACTGCATCGAGCTTTCCCCGTTCGAATATTTCTCCTGAGCGAATTGAATGATGTCCATCTTCTTCTTGAATTCATACGACTGCTCCAGCTCTTCTACCTCGGCCTTGCTCTTTCCCTGAACGAGCTGCTCATGCAGCAGCCCTTCGCGAAGCACGCTTTCCTGCTGTATTTTCTTGATTTCATACAACAGATCCTCTGACTTGATGTAACGGCTCCCGTCGGGAAGCTTATATAGGGGACGCTCCTGTTCATCTTGCCCGAGTTGATAGCTGCTTTCCTCGATAAACCGCTGAACATAGATGCTGTGTCCATAAGTGGCCATTCGCTCAGCGCCCGCGATACCCAATTTATTGGCGATTAAATTCAGCAAGGTGGATTTGCCGGAGCCGTTACTGCCGTATAATACCGTGATTCGATCAAACAGCAGAACCTCCCCTGCCATGTGCCTGAACACATGATCGGGATAGATATTCGGGTTGCTCGAAATGGTAGAAGAGAGTTTGAAGTTACTTAAATATAGCATCGCCCTTGCTCCCCTCTCGGAAAATGAAATGATTCAAGTTTGATATTCATACCTGGCCATTCTATGGATGCAACCATCCGACCCAAACAGTCTTTCTATTCAAGAACGGTCCAAATATCCAGTGCCGTCAGACGAATCGCCTCAAACTCATGATTCCGGTACGCTCTTAAACGGTCGGTACAAGAGTCGCAAATTGTCCGCATTGCATCTTGTTTCTTCCTCAGGATAGAGCAATAGCGACAGGACCTATCCCAGCAATTCTTTAGCTCCGTTCATCACTAAGGGCATAGTCTGTTTAACGAATGATTCCGCACTTATTAGACGCCCCTCATTGTTCCAAGCGTAAGCCGCCCCATACATCCCCCAACTTAACATGTTAGTAGCTGTATTCATTAAGAATTGCGCGTTTGGACTCGACAGCATCTTGTCTTTGTCTATAAAGGAAAGAAGTATCGTTTGAATTTTTTCCTTTATTTGAATTTCGAATACAGCTCCAAGCGATGTATACCTTCTTTTGCACATAGTGCTTAGACTCTTGTGAAAATCGCATACACCCAGAAAAATACTCTGAATGGTTTCTTCATTTAATACTTCGTGACCGCTTATACGACGATTTATGATTGTCATAAAGGAATCCATTAGTCTGGCCTCTAGAATTTCGAATTTATCTACAAAGTGCGCATAAAAAGTCGCTCTGTTAACAGTAGCCCGCTCTGCAATATCCCTAACGGTTATCGATTCAAAGTCTTTTTCTTGAATTAACGAAGCAAAAGCGTCTTGAAGGAGTCGCCGTGTACGTATCACACGAGGATCAGCTTCATTCTTTTTAATTGCCATGGTTTTGATCTCCCCAATAAAACGACATTATAGAATTGGTGTTGTCTATACAACGGTTTATGGTTTTTGATGATTGCGCACCATTCTGTTGTTATCATAACATATAAATACAACAGGTGTTGTTCAAACAACTAATGTTGTATTGAACAAAATGCAGAATACCGCTTTTCCAAAAGGAGGAGAGAACCATGTCGGTTTCATATATTAGCTGAATGGTGTTAGATTCGATTTGGCGAACGCGCAGATTTGATCGAGACCCTGCCTGCAGATAGAGCCGCTGAACAATGCTATGAATTGGCAGAAGCAGCCAGAGGAGCCAGTCAACAAGCTAGGGGCTTCTTTGATTTGATGATCACAATTAACCTATATATGAGTATATGCTGATATATGCATTAATTGCGACTTTTATTTATTTCGATATTTTTAAAAACATCGTTATTTAAACACATCGGGAGAGTGAATTATGAAGAACACATGGAAAGTTTACGTCCTAGCCTTGGTCAGCTTTTTAGTTGGAACATCCAATTACATCATTTCCGGGATATTGGACCGGATCGCAGAGACGATGGGAACAAGCGTTGCGGCAGCAGGCCAGCTCATTACGGTGTATTCCCTGGCCTATGCGGTCGGCACGCCTATTTTAATGGCGCTGACGGCCAAAATGGACCGGCGTAAGCTCCTACTTTATTCGCTGGGCCTCTTTATTATCGCAAATCTGCTGACATTTATATTGTCCGGCTTCGGTCTCTTCATTGCCGCTAGAATCATTACGGCGTTAGGCGCAGGGCTGGTCACCGTTAACGCGCTCAGTATCGCCGCCAAAATCGCTCCGCCAGGCAAGCAAGCCAGCGCCATCGCCAACGTCACCATGGGCATTACCGCATCGCTCATCATCGGCGTCCCACTCGGCAGAATGGTAGCCTCGGCTTTTGGCTGGAAAGCGGTATTTCTGGCCATCGCAATTGTCGGGGGCATCGCCATGCTTGTCATTGCTGCGGTTTTTCCACGTATGCAGGGCGACAAGCCTGTCCCTTTGATCAAACAATTTGCTTTGTTAAAAAAACCTCAGGTTTTGGTTGCTTTAGCGATTACTTTTTTCTGGTTGGGCGGATATTCCCTTGCCTATACTTACATCTCCCCTTATCTGCTAGAGGTGACTCATTTAAATGAATCATTGATTAGCGCAGCTCTGTTCGTGTTCGGCATTGCCAGTTTGATTGGCTCGAAAGTCGGCGGCTACAGCGCGGATAAACAGGGCATTATATTCACGCTCGTGTCAGGGATGGCGCTTCACGTCATTTCGTTGATTTTGCTATCCTTAGTCGGACAGTCGGTCATTGCCGTATTCGCCATTTTGATCCTCTGGTCTTTTGCCGCCTGGTCATCCGCTCCTGCGCAGCAATTTAACCTGGTCAAGCTTGTTCCTGAATCCTCGGGCGTCATGCTGAGCTTGAACAGTTCCATGATGCAGTTTGCCATGGCTGTCGGCGCAGGAATCGGCGGGCTGATCGTTAACCGTGTTTCTTTGGCATCCATTACCTGGTTCGGGGTATTCGGCGTTCTCATCGCCATCATTGCCGTGTTTGTATTGTCCAGCATGGCATCACGGCATTCGGCGGTGCAGACAGCGGATTAACGGTATGCAAACATGGAATATTTGATAAAGGACTCTGCTCACTAAGTTGATCTTGGAGGTATGACTCATGCAAAGACCAGAAATGATCGTTTGATCACATTGAACAACTAGGGACCATCCAAAAAAACACGGCGACCTCTCCCCTGATTGAATTCCAGGAAAAGGTCGCCGTTTATATTAATATCTCGTTTTATTGTCTAGCTACCCCAATATTGCTTGGCAATCTGTTGGCCTTGATCGATTTTCGCCCATTGCTCGGCCTCGCTTAGCTCGTTACCGCCATCGCAGGATGCAAAGCCGCATTGATGCGAGAGCAGCAGACGATCCTTATCAATGATTTTCGATGCTTCGTCAAGCAGACGGATGACGCGTGCTTCATCATCCAGCGTATTGGTTTTGGAAGACAGCAAGCCCAGAACAATCTCCGTTTCCGGTCTGTCCTTGAATACCTCCAGTGCTTCAATCGAACCCGCACGATCATCATCCCACTCCAGGAAGAAGCGATCATATTTCAACTGCTTCAGGAACAGGTTGGCGATTTTCGCATAAGATCCACCGCCCATATTGCGGGAATCATAGTTACCGCGGCAGTTATGCGTCCACATTTTCAAGCCGAGGCTATGACCGAAGTCAATCACCGTATTGTTAATCTCAATAAATTCGGTGGCGAGACCCTGTACTTCCGCTTGATTAATATGCTCCCCTGTAAACGGAGAGTTCGGGTTGTCGTCTGCAAACAGCTCCCATAAGCAATCATCGAACTGCAGGATTTTGCCGCCTGCCGCAGCGAATTCCGCCACGAATTCCTTATACGCGCTCACCAGGCCCGCTTTGAGCTCCTGTTTGTTCTGATAAACCGCATCCGTGCCGCCAATGTTATCCGACCAGGAGAGTTCACCGTAGATATGAGAAGGAGATGGTACGCAAAGCTTCGTTTGCTGGTCGCCAGCCGTTTCTTGCAGCTGTTTGAACAACTTAATGAAGTGATGATTCTTTCCGCTCAGTTTGCCTGTAATGCGCAGGCCAATATCTTTGCGTGTTTCATATTTCGAGGTTCCGTCCACATCCCGGAAAAAGTAGCCATGGTCCGCGATATAACGCTGGGCTCCGCCAAAACCCCATACAAAATCCAGATGCCACATCGATTTGGAGAATTCGCCGTCCGTAACAACCGACAGGTTATGCTCGATTTCCTTTTTCACGACCTGTTTGATCGCCTCGGTCTCGCACTCGGCATACCCTTCGAAGTTTTCATAGAACGGATACCGGATATCATCCCGATGTTCAATTTGCGTTTTATATTTCAGCAGCTCTTCGGGCCGCAACAAACTTCCTACGATCTGAAACTTATCAGTCATGTACATAACCCCCTCGTTGTATAGCGATATCATATCACGACGAGCAGAGTTATAAGGCATACCAAAATCTCATAACTAGTTATAGCTAAAAGCTATAGCAAGCATGACGGCTGAGATTGTCCAAAAGAAAAAACACAGCCAAAACGGCCATGTTTTCCAAAAATAATATTTGTTCTCCTGAAGCGCGCGCTGGTGTTCTCCAGCCTGTCCATTTAATTTCCTCGTTCATCTGCCTCATCAGAATGCTTGCTTCCAAACTCATCGAGGAGCGCACGTACTTCACTTGTTGACTTTGCGTTCATTAATTGATTTCGGAGTTCACCTGCCCCTCGGAATCCACGGACATAGATTTTGAAGAAGCGGACAAGTGCGCTGAAGGAGCGCCGCATCTGTGCCGAATATTGATCATGGAGATCCAGATGCAGCCGCAGCAGACCAAGCAATTCCTCACTGCTATGATCCTTCGGCTCCTTCTCAAAAGCGAATGGATTATGAAAAATCCCGCGCCCAATCATGATGCCATCCACACCGTATTGTTCAGCGAGCTTCAGACCGGTCTGGCGGTCAGGAATATCCCCGTTAATGGTCAGCAGCGTATCGGGCGCCACCTCATCGCGAAGCTTCTTAATCTCCGGAATCAGTTCCCAATGCGCGTCGACTTTGCTCATTTCCTCTCTTGTCCGCAGATGAATCGACAGATTCACAATGTCTTGCTTCAAAATATGGGTCAACCAGTCGCGCCATTCGTCTACCGCGGTGAAACCGAGCCTTGTTTTTACACTGACCGGCAGTCCCCCGGCTTTGGCTGCCTGGATAATGTCCGCTGCAATGTCGGGACGGCAGATCAGTCCGCTTCCCTTCCCATTCTCGGCTACATTCGCTACAGGACAACCCATATTAATATCGATGCCTTTAAACCCTTCTTTCGCCATGCCGATACTCATCTGACGAAAGAATTCCGGCTTATCTCCCCAGATATGGGCTACCATCGGCTGTTCATCCTCCGTAAAAGTCAAACGTCCGCGCACACTGTGGTTCCCTTCCGGGTGACAATAGCTCTCTGTATTCGCAAACTCCGTAAAAAACACATCCGGTCTGGCTGCTTCACTTACGACATGGCGAAACACAACATCCGTCACATCTTCCATGGGCGCCAGTATAAAGAAAGGCCGCGGTAAATCACGCCAAAAATGATCTGTCATATCCAATACTCCTCTATACATACCAGGACAAATCTTTATCCCGAAATTAGTAAGTACAACCTGTTCATGTCCTTGCTTTTTCTTCACTTATAGCATGTTTAAGCAGCGTAAATCAAACGGCAGTTTATGTTATATCGCAGACACTTCAATGACTATATCATAATCCAGAGAGGAGCATACTCCCCATAGATTCGAAAAAAGGAGGGGCGATCGCTAGAAGAAGGGGCTTTAATTTAGTCCGGTTCCGTTGGCAACGAACTAAAAAGCCGTCCCGCACTGATTATTAGGGTTCGATTGCCATGACCGCTCCCCCTCCATGATGCTTTAGAACAGCCAGTTGCAACTTTGGTAGAATGATGATCGTCTATTCTATGTGCTTCCCCTAAGGGGCATGAACTTGAATCGGTTTTTGGATTCGATAACCACTTAAAAATCAATATATTCATAAAATTCCCATACGTTTCAACTGATGGATACTGTAATATGGATAAGTGCTTTAAGAGATAAGTATTTTTGGCAACTCGGATGGTGGATACGGAAAATTATGATGTATACGGATTGGTTTTATTGGCTGTTCGTGTTCGTGGCTGTCGTCACGTATCACCTCATGCCGCATCGTCTCAGACCCTGGGTACTCTTTGCCTCAGGCGTCGCATTTTACTACAATTATGCAGGTGCTTACCTGTTCCTGTTGCTTGCGGAAGTTATCATCGCGATTATTGTCGTGAAATCTGCAGCGAAATGGAGCAGGCGATGGATTTATCCCGCAGGTATCGTTACCGCCATTCTGGTCCTTGGTTATTTCAAGTACACGAATATGATGCTGGATACACTACATAATCTATTTGGTTTTATTCATCAGCCCTTCTTGCCTAAGGCAGAACAGATTGTGCTCCCGCTCGGCATTTCCTACTTCACGTTCGAGCTGATTCATTACTTGGTTGAACGCAAACGCGGAACGCTGCCGGAGCATCGGCCGGAAGGTCTGTTGTCGTTCATTTTCTTCTTCCCGTCGATGGTGGCGGGCCCAATTAAGCAATTTCAGATGTTTAATCCGCAGCTATCATCGAGATTTCACTTGGACCACATGCTGATCGGAGTCGCCCGAATCGGGTGCGGCCTTTTCAAAAAGCTCGTCCTCGCCGGATCCATTGATATGCTGGCGCAGCCCGTCTACTCGGCGTCCGGCATAGCTGAGGCAGATACCGCCAGACTCTGGATTTCGCTTGTCTCCTATACGTTCGTCATCTATTTTGATTTTTCTGGCTATTCAGACATTGCCATTGGGACAGCTCGCTTGTTCGGCATTGTCATCCCGGAGAACTTCCGCTTCCCTTATTTGGCCCGCAGCATAGCCGAGTTCTGGAACCGTTGGCACATTTCGCTCGGTTCATGGCTGACCCGCTATGTGTATTTCCCCCTCGGGGGAAGCCGTGTCCCTGCTCCCCGGGTCTATTTCAATCTGATGGCGACGATGACTGTCTCCGGCCTCTGGCACGGAGCCGCCTGGAATTTCGTCATTTGGGGCATGTTCCATGGCGTGATGCTGTGCATTCATCGCTATTATGTGAAGCAGCTAAAGCCTGCATTAAAGCCTGTTCCGAAATGGCTGAAGCCGGTAACGGTCACTGTCGCGATGTTGATCACATTCTTCGGTGTAACGATCAGCCGCGTATTTTTCATTTTGCCGATCGCAGACGGATGGGATTTAATGCTCCGGCTGCTTGGTATGCGATAAGTTACCGATCCCCGAATATGGATGGAAATGGAAGTGTAAGATATCTTGCGTAAATTAGTTTTGAATAAAACCGTGTCCGTCATGCTGATCTCCTTTGCCTTGGTCGGATTGCTTGGCTTGAGCATTGAAGCCGATCAAGTGGTCGATCAAATGAGACAAGAAGTCGTGACGCATGCGGAAAAAGAGCTTCGCGTTCCGACATACGATGCCATTGTCTTTACGCCGTTATGGGTCGAATACTTGAAGGAGCATCCGGATGACGGCACAAAGGTGATTGGCATGTTCGGGCCCTCCACGGTCTTCGGCACGACCGTACAAAAGGGGGAGAATACCTCGGCCGGCGTCCTTCAAGCTCATTTGAAAGACAGCCGCGTGATCAACCTGGGGATTTCCGGCGGAAGATTTACGGAGACTTACGCCCTGCTCGCCTCGATGATTGACGAGATTGATTATGTCGTCTATGAGATCAATTATGGGATCGTCGTCGTCTCGGATAATGATCCGAACGTTGTCGTCTATCCGTCGCTGGTGGAGAAGCTGGGTCAACCTATCCCGCGCAGCTGGCTGGTTGATTTCCCGGACAAAAACCGCGAATCGCTCCCAAGCAACGCCCACAATTGGGTAACGTCCCATTTTCTGAATAAGTGGGCCCTCTATCATGATCGCGATGCGATCAGCTACCGTCTGTTCATGACTCGTACGCCGATGGAGAAAATCCGCCAGGAAGTCCACAAGAACGAAAATGAAAGAAAAGGGATAGAAGAAAGCTATACGCCGATGTATACCGCTTATGACAAAATGAATGACGCTCAACAGGAAGGCATCGACAAGCACTATGCAGAGCTTTATCGGTGGAGTAAGCCTTTTGATCAAGATCACAGCTTCGGGTTGTTCATGATTGAAAAAACGCTTGAACTGCTGCAGGAGCACCATAAGAAAGCCGTGTTCTATTCGGCTCCGCTGGATAAAGAGCATATTGCCAACAAGAAGCTTTTCCATTGGAGCGAATATACCGAAGCGATGGGCGCTTATCAGAAGTTGGTAGAGTCGAGAGGATACCCCTATATCGAATTTAATCAAGAGGAGAACAATACAATCCCGCATGAATATTATCGCGACTCGGCCCATCTTATCGACAAAGGGAATAACATGTTTGGCGAAATCTTGTATATGAGGATGAAAGATTATGGAATTACAGCCCCATAGCACCACATCGGCCGAAACGAAAACCCGCAGCCTCACTCATCATGTCGTAAGGGCACTGATGATGGTGGGAGTGGCACTTGGCGGAGCCATCGTCCTGATCGCCATCGTACTTGGTATTTTGTTCTTTTCCGGAGAAACGCAGGAATTTATTTATATGAACTTCTAATGTACATGAAAGCGGCGTGCAATGACTGATTTCCTGTCCTGCATGCCGTTTTGCAATTCATCGTAACGATTGGAACGAAGACGCGATTGCCGCGCATCCCCATCTCGTCCCCAACTATTTTTAGCATCCTACATATTTGCGTTTGGACCCAAGCTGATCTCTATCTACCGCCTTTTGATATCATCGGAAGCGAGTAACGAAAATATTTATGCTCGTCACGCACGGCGCCGCAGTTCATAAAAATACTGCACAATCGGATGCTTTAACTTCATCTTCTCGGCCATGTTTACAATCCGCTTTTTGCCAACTCGTCTGTCTACCAAAGCTAGAATATTCAATAAGATATCATCGCTCTCCATGCTTTCTTCTATAGAAGTAGATAAGAACTTATTCGCTGTAGCGACAAAATTGGATTTACTTAATGCAGCCTGTGCTGACAAAAGCTCCTTTGCAAGTACGGACACTTTTCTATTTCTTGCAATGACGTTTAGACGATCCTCTGGAACGGTCCCTTTGGTTTCCTTTCTGACGGCTTCCAATTCATCATCGCTGATCGGAATTTGGATATGGGGATCATTCTTAATTTCCAGCTCCGTCTGATACCATCGGATGGAGCTGGTCTTATCACTCATATTAAGTACGTTCTTTTTATCTACCGAAATATAACAAAGCCCTGCTTTATCAGGTAAATAACGATAACCGGTTGCGCGATATTCAACTCTTCCAGCTAATGTTGGACTGAGAAAGCTCTCCAGCTGTTGCTTCAATTTGCTCCAGGACATGGTTCCTCCTATATTTTCAAACCCTGAGGGGCGCGGTATTCATCTGCACATCTTATTCAGTATGAATAAACCCCTGCCAAAAAACAACCCATAACATGTCCCGCATATTGAATGGAATATCCGCTTCAAGGTTCGTTTTGACAGCTCATCAAGGCTTCCTTCTCTGCCGTTCTCCTTATGTCCGCACCGTTTTTTTCCAAACAATGCATATGAAAGGGCGTAAACTCAAGATACCCAGGCCGTATTTTCTAAGCTCCACTTAAGAAATATAGACGAAGTACCAAATACCAAGAACAGACTGCCGTGGCAGTCTGTTCTTGGTTTTACTCATTTCATTCCACGTGATATGCAGCCAAATTGCGGATCAAAGGCTGCTCCACGCTGGAAAGAATACGAACCCGCAATTGATCGGTTTCGACGGTGTCGAACCGGTCGATTTTTTTATGCCCGATCGCACTTCCACGTACAAGCTCTTTCCATTCGCCATGGCTGAATGCTTCGAGCACATATTCACGCACACGCTCCCCATGGGCAATGTCTTCCATGATGATGACGTGATTGACTGGCTGAATATGCTCCAGCTTCAGAAGCAGCTCGGTTCCTTCTCCACTCGTTTGGACAACCGGCTGCCCGAATCTGCGGCGGATTTCATCTCCGAATTCGATGACGCGCTCCACATCCACTTCAGGCAGCAGCCCGCGGTTGTCCGGGGATATATTCAAGAGCAGCGTAGCGCCATGGCCGACCGAGCGGTAATAAATATCCAATACTTCCTCCAAGCTTCTTAAGCTTGCTTCATCGTCAGGATGCCAGAACCAGTGACGCTTGCGGATCGGAACATCGCATTCAGCCGGTACCCAAGACGGAGTCCCTTCCATCCAGGTCATCATATCGCTGGTGAACATGCTCTCCTTCGCCGTGGTGGCCGTATTCCAGCACGGATAAGGCGCAACGCCGTCTTCATTCCCTACCCAGCGAATCGTTGGGCGCCCCATATTAAAGACTATCGCATCCGGCTGGTATTTATCAATCAGACCGATGATTCTGTTCCAATCGTATTCCCTGCCTTGGGAACCGGCTCCGTCGAACCACACTTCGACCAACGGTCCATACCCGGTCAGAAGCTCCGTTAATTGTTCCGCATAAAAATCGTCATAAGCCTCTTTATCGGGATAACAAGGTTCATGACGATCCCAGGGGGACAGATATAATCCGAACTGGAGCCCTTCCTCTCTGCAGGCATCGGCAACCTCACGGACGACATCCCCTTTGCCGCCTTTCCATGGGCTGGACTTCACGGAGTAATCAGTCGTTTTCGTCGGCCACAGACAGAATCCGTCATGATGCTTTGCGGTCAATACCAGATACTTGAAGCCTGCTCGTTTTGCGGTCCTGGCCCACTGCCGTGCATCCAACTGCTCCGGATTAAAGATTTCCGCTGAATCCGTTCCGTCTCCCCACTCCTGATCGCAAAACGTATTCATACCGAAATGGCAGAACATACCCAGCTCCATATCCTGCCATGCCAGCTGCTGCGGAGATGGCTTTGCAAGTTCATTCATTGAATCATACACCTGCTTTCTATGAAAATGATGATCCCCTGCGCAAGGGAGACCCGTGCGCAGGGAACCGATTTAGCATTATTTCCCGGCATCCAATGCCTTTTGATAGATTTCCAGGTACTGGCTCAGCTGCATGCCATCCAGCCCTTTCACATATGCATCCCATTCTTTGTTAATATCTTTGGAGCCTGTAATAAACTGGGCCATATTGGATTTCACGTAGTCGACAAGCGTTGTCTTGATCTGAGCTACGAGCTCGGCATCTTCAAGCGCTATGAACAATCCCGATGGATATTGCTCCTTGGATTGATACGGTTCATATTCCTCGGAGACTTGATTCAGACGGGTACCGTATCCATCGGAAGCGAGCGGATCCTGAGGAGCTGTCCAGGACGCGCGATAAGCGTAGGTTCTCAGTGACGGACCGATCTGCTCCCAACCGTCATTATGCGTCGGCTTTTTGTCGGGGATAGGAATAGCTGTATATTTAGCCTGCTTTCCATCCATACCCTTTTCTCCGGATTCAGCTTTCCGCCACCCTTTGCCTTCAGGGCCATGTTCCTGCAACACGATCGCTTCTTCCGTATACAGATAATCCGCTAACCGGATGGCGGCAATCTGCTGCTCTTTCGTCGCTTTATTCGTAATCGCAAATTGCGAGACAGCGATTCCCGCAAAATTCAGCGTCTGCTGCACACCATTCGGACCTTTTAGCGGAGGCAGGGCAACATAATCTTTATGACGCGGCGCCTTATCATCCATGCTGTAAGCATAACTGATTAATGCAGTTGAAAGCGTACCCATAATATTGTCCGGTTCCCGGTTGGCCATTTGCTGAACAGCATCGGCATTCTGGGTAAAGGCTGCGGGATCAATTAATCCCTCTTTGTACAATTGATTCAGATAAAGGAGGCCTTGCTTCCACTCTTCTTTGTTTGCCGTAAAATCAACTTTGCCATCCATGACGCGGAGGAACGTACCCGAGCCCTTGTCGACGTAATCATCAAGGATAAACGAGTTCATCAGGAAGGCGGAGACGTTGCCTGCCCACATTTCATCCGAGCCTGTCAGCGGGAGTTCATCTTGTTTCCCGTTGCCGTTCGGATCCTTCTCTTTGAATGCCTTCAGCACCGTATAAAATTCGTCAGTTGTCGTTGGAACAGGCAGTCCCACTTGATCGAGCCATTTTTTATTGATCCACATTTTGAGCGCATTGTCACAATGGTAGCATTCATTGACCTGCGGCAATGCATAGATGTTGCCGTCCGGAGTCGTGATGGAGGCTTTCATGTAAGGGATATCCTCCATCGCTTTCTTGATATTGGGTGCATATTGGTCTATCAAATCATTCAGAGGGATAAACACGCCCTGCGACCCATACTTCATTTGCTCTTCCTTGGTCAAATTCCCTTGGAGAATGACTTCAGGATAATCGCCGCCAGCCAGCATGAGCTGCTTGCGGTCGTTCAAAGCATTTTCCGGTACTAGGTCCCAAGCGATATTGATGTTCGTCTTCTCTTCAAGATGTTTGGTAAATAGGTTGGTATCCATGTTTTCGATTGACGCAAACTGAGGCGCGAACATTTTAATGGTCATCGGCTCCTTCACGATCGGATAGGAACCAACAGCATTAAATAAATCTTCATTGGCAGCACCGTTGTCGGCCGTCTTGCCAGTTGACTGATTGCCGGAATTGGTTCCGCCGCAGGCACTAAGCAGCAGCATGCCAGCCATTAGGCAGCTAATGATACCTAGCCAGTTTTTCTTCTTCATGCTCTTTTCCATCGAATATACCCCCGTTTATCATCCGTATTTCGGGCGTTTGGCCCTTTCCTAAGCTTTTGCCTCCACCAGCTTTTGCCGTATCTGAATAATGTACAGCCTCACCTCCTTGAAACCATGATCGCTCTGTCATGATCAGCCCTTTAGCGAGCCGATCATGACGCCTTTGACAAAATGTTTCTGGACGAAAGGATATATGATAAGCACAGGCAAGCTGGCAACAACGATCAAGGAATATTTTAGCAAGTCCTTGAGCCCCTGCTGCGCCTGCATCTGGCTCACATCCGCCATCATGGAAGCATCGACTGAATTCAGAATTAGAATGTTTCTGAGAATGATTTGAAGCGGGAACAAGTCAGGATTCCTTAAGAAGATCAGTGCATCAAAATAAGCATTCCAATGCCCGACTGCATACATCAATGTCATGACCGCAATAATGGGTTTGGACAGCGGCAGGACAATGCTGAATATGAACCGGATGTCACTGCATCCGTCCAGCTCCGCGGCTTCCGCCAATTCATCGGGAATCGTGGTTTGGAAAAACGTCCTTGCGACGATAACCTGGAATACCCCCAGTGCCCCCGGTAAAATCATGGCCCACCGCGTATCCAGCAGATGCAGATTCTTAACGACGAGGTAATAAGGAATCAGTCCTCCTTCGAACATCATCGTGATCACCAGCAGAACCATGAAGAAATTGCGGCCGTAAAGCGACTTCTTCGCCAGCGGATAAGCCAGCATAATCGTGAGCGTTACATTGATGAGGGTGCCGACAACGGTATAAAAGAGGGAATTCAGATAGCCGACGCCGATCTGCGGATTATTGAATACCGCCTTGTAGCCGTCCAGCGTAAAATCTACGGGAAACAGCCAAACCTTGCCCGATGTAACCGCCTGAGGCGAGCTGAAGGACGAGCTTACGATGTAGATTAATGGTACAGCTACGGCAATAAGAACCAGGGTCAAGAACAGATAGATCAAGAACATGAATAGGCGGTCGCCTTTCGATTCACGTATAGCGGCTTTTTTGAACATGGGGTCTCCTCTCTTTCCAAAGTTGCTATTGTTTACTGGCTGCGTAGAACAGGCCTACCACAAGCTGCTGTTCGACAGCTTTCTGGCGATGTAATTGACGGACACCAGCAGAATAAGATTGATGACCGAGTTGAAGAGACCGATCGCCGTTGAGAAGCTGAAGCTGGAGCCCAGCAAACCAACCTTGTACACATAAGTGGATATGACTTCCGATGTGCTTAAGTTAAGCGGATTTTGCATCAGGTATATTTTTTCAAAGCCTAGTTTCATGATGTTGCCCAGATTGAGAATGAGCAGAATGACCGATACGGGAATAAGGCTTGGTATATCGATGTTCAGAATCTTCTGGATGCGGGACGCGCCATCTACTTTGGCTGATTCGTACAGCTCCGGGTTAACGCCGGACAGTGCCGCGATATAGATAATCGCTCCGTAACCTGTAAATTGCCAAACATCGGACCAGACGTAAATGGACTTAAACAGGCCCGGTATACCCATAAAATTCGTATTGCTCATACCTAACATCTCGAAAAATTTACTGATCATCCCCACATTTGGCGTCAAGTTGACGATAATGATCGAAACCATAATCACCGTAGATATGAAATAAGGGGCATATGAAACCATCTGTACCGTCTTCTTGAATAGACCGTTGCGGATTTCATTCAGCGCGAGTGCCAGCAGGATCGGTGCGGGAAAGCCTACAATCAATCCGTAGAAGCTAATGCCAAGCGTATTCTTAATGTAGAGCCAGAAGTTCGGCGAATCGAAGAACTGGCGAAAATATTTCAGCCCGACCCAGTCGCTGCCCCAGATTCCCTGGATGACGTTATAATTCTTGAATGCGATTACAATACCGGCCATCGGTATGTATTTGAAAATAATCAAATAAAGAACGGGTAACAAGAGAACGAGATACAACTGCCAATGACGCTTAATTTGTTTTCCTCTGGACCTTCCTTTCTTCACTTCTGGCAACGCTTTCAATATTATGGGAGGTTTCGGTTCCAGGCTTGGTTCGGTTTGAAGCCTAGCGTTCAGTCTCGGCATGCGGGTTAGCTCCTTTCGTCCATTCCTACTTTCAGGTCCTTGCGATGTAAACCGAGTGTATACAACAACGACGCCCGGCAACAAGAAACAAAAATAAAAACGACTAACCATTTTCGCCTGGGCCTCCTCATAGAAAGCGAATCAGGGTTCATTCCAGGCGGATAGAACGCCTTAACAGCGGGTTCGTTCTCAATCAAAAAAGGCAGCGATCCATGATCGCCGCCTTAACCGTTTTCTACTGCTGAATCATTTTCTCCCCGTTCCTTGGCCTTCCGGCCATTCCGGTATTCGCCCGGGGTAACTCCAGCCGTCCTCTTGAAAACGCGGGTAAACGAAATAGCATGGGCATATCCGACCCGCTCTGCGATCTCCTGCACGGAATAATCGGTTTCCGTCAGCAGCCGCTTCGCTTCCTTCATACGGATATCAATCAGGAAATCAACGAACCTTTGTCCGGTATTTTCCTTAAACAATTTGCTCACATATTTGGCGTTCAGCTGATACCGATCGCCCAGCATTTCAAGGGACAGCTCCGGATTCGCATAGTCACGCTCAATTAAATCGCATATGTTTCTAATGATGCTGGAGTATTGGTTGTCATGATGAATCTGCTTCATCTGTTCATAATGCTCCGTCAGCACTTGTTTAATTTCCTGTCTCAGCTGTTCCAGGGAATAGGAATTGTCTACCTTTACCGTCAGCTTCGGCAATTCCTCCTGTATCCACTTGTTGTAAATTTCCTTGCCTAGTCCCGACATTTCGCGGCCGGTGTAATAAACCAGATAATTCATCAGGCTGAATATTTCATCATTGGTCAAGAGGCTGTTCTTCAGCTGTTCAAACCATTTATCGTAATCGTCGCTCCACTGCTCCTTCTGCATTCTGAAGGACTGGATGATTGCACGAATCTCACCTAAATGCGTATAAACCTCGACAATGCCATGGCTCGAAATATCCTCGCTGCGGATCAAACGATTCTCACCGAGCACGATTTTATACTTTAAGGCTTGCATCGCATCTTTATAGGATTGCGGAATATCGCCAATCTGATCCGTCGACCGACCCATTCCCATCGTAATTGTAAATTTCAAGTTTTGGTGCGTCCATGCCAGGATTTGTTCCGCAATCGGAACCAGTACGGCCTCCTCAAACTTGTCCTGATCCCGTTCTTCAAACAGAATAATGGACAGGTTGGAAGGTGATGTCCATTCCGACCACAGCCGGCAGTCCCATTTCGAAGCGATCTCATCCACGACCGTCCGCAGAGTGAATTTAAGCAGATCTTGATCGGTCTTGGAATAATCCCGACAGAAATCCCCGTACTTATCAATCTCCAGGATGAGCATACGATATCGGTCCAGTGGCAGCGGCAAATTCAGTCGATCCGCTTCAGACTTCCATTCGGATACAGATAGAGGCGAGTCCCCTTCGATCAGCTGGCGGAACATAAACCGGGTCCTGACATGGAGATCCTCCCGGTATTTCTCCTGATATTCCTTGGATTGTTCCAGTATACTGTCAAAGGCGGATTCGATAAATGCGAATTCATCCAGCTTCCCCTTACGTCGGCCACTGCTCACCACCGGAAGCGAATAGCTGCTGAAACGGGCAGCGATTTCCTCAATGGGCTTGGAATTTCGCCTGGAAACATAAATCATCCATAGGAAGCCGATGGCAATCATGCCAAGACCTATGATAAACCAAAGATTATAGAGATAAGAGATAGCGCTTACAAAACCATTGTTCAACAAACCGCTTCCATAGTTCCAATTCGTATAGCTTGATACATACTGGGAATTGACTTGGGATGGCGGACGATCCGCTTTGGTGCCGAACAAATGGTTTCCGGAGGTATCCTGAACCTGAATGAAGCTCATGTTGGAATCCAGCATCTCTTCGGTAAGCTTGTTCAAGGATTCCGTGCTCACATTGACAACGATCATGCCTAAGTCGTTTTTCATGTAAGGCGATCCTCTGACCAGGCTGACCACCTGCTTGCCGCCTTTCATTTTAAATTGTTCGAAATTTCTCGCGCCTGTCCATTTCGGTGTTTTCGATACTTGATATTGTTCAATAAATTCATGGTCCGGATATGTACTTACGTATCCATTCGTGGCATTGCTGAGCACATAGCCGTCCGAATTCCTCACCAGATAAATCGAGTCGATCAAGGGATAATAATTAATAATCTCCTTGAGCTTCTGAACAGCTTGAATATTAATATATGGATCGCCAACGGCAGATGATTTGAAGAAATCATTCAAAGCCTTGCTGTTGATGCTCTCGAGGACGATCATATTGTCGATCACCTTCAGAGACGTGTCCACCATGCGCATCGCCTGCAAGGAGAGCGACTTATTGGCGTTAAGCGCCTCCCGCCGGCTCTGTTCGCTGAACAGCTGAAAGAAAACAAAAAATATAAAGGTAATCACAATAACAAAAATGGGCATATAGGAGAGCAATAGACGCTTGTACCAGGATCTCTGCATGATCAACCCTCCCACCGTTTTTTCGCAAATTTTTAATTATTATAACTTAAAAAGCACCTTTTGGGTTATAGTTCTCCATAGTCATAACGATACGTCCATACCTAAACAAAAAAAGAAGCGGGACAATGCCCGCTCCGTTGTTGTAATCCTGGTATGCTGAATTGAATATTTTATAGCAGCGGGTTCTCGTGTTTCGCTTTCAGAATCGACCAGCGCCGCTCCACTTCTTTTTCAAATTCGCCAAGCATTTCTTTGTTTTCTTCCTTGAGCAGATGTCTTGATTTGCCCATGTATTTCAGCCAATCGCTGAGCGGCACCCGTTTCTTCTTCGCTTCAGGATCGTACGTAATGTTCGTTTCTCCCTGCTCCACTTCATACAGTGGGAAGAAGTTTGAATTCACGGCCGCGCGGACGATGTTCTCCCCATCCTTGTCGCTCGATTTCCAGTTCAGCGGGCATGTGATCAGCAGCTTGCCGTAGACGGTACCTACATTCTGAGCGTACCACTGCGCTTTTGCCGCCTTTTTCACAAGGTCCTGCGGAAATGCTTCCGTCCCCGTGAATACGTACGGAATATGTGCCGCCGCCATCATTTGTACCGTATCTTTATGATGGAACGCTTTGCCCTGCTGCTGTTTGCCGACACCGGACGTACTGGTCATGTGTCCTAATGGCGTGGAGTACGAAAGCTGCGCACCGGTGTTCATATAGCCTTCATTATCATATTCCAGAATGATCAGGTTATGGCCCCGCAGCGCCGTCCCGATGGCCGAACCCATCCCGATGTCCATGCCGCCGTCGCCGGTCACCATCACAAAAGTGAAATCCTCAGGAACCTCGATTTCCCCGCGGCGTTTCTTCTCAAGGAACGCTTCTACCGTGCCGGATAAAGTAGCCGGTCCGTTCTGGAACAAATTATGAATGAAGCTCTGCTTATGCGAGTTATATGGATAACCCGTTGTTGTGATATAAGCGCAGCCGGTATGGAATAAAGTAACGACATCGCCTTCAATCCCTTTGAAAAAGAGCTCCAGCGCCGGGAAAATACCGCAGCCCGGGCAGGCTCCGTGACCGGAAGCAAACCGTTTCGGTTTCGCGGCAAGCGCCCGCATCGGCGGCACTTTGACGGCTAATTTACTTGTCTCTTCATCCACCTTTACGGTGATCAGGCCAGATTTAAAGCTGTCTCCATTCATCGGGGCAATGACCGGCTGCAGCCTCTGCTCCTCAGCTCCCGGGGTTTGGCCGTAATAATCAAACGGCACTTTGGCATAACCGAGCTCCATGGCCTCGATCGTCAAGGCAAAAAAAGCTTCCGCGTCATCCGCGTAATAGTCTTTCCCGCCAAGTCCAAATATGCGGGACAGCACAATAGGCTGCGGACCACGGATTTCCTGCAGGGCCGCTTTGACCTCATGGGTCAGATTGGCCCCGTGTGCACCGTAAGAATCTGCACGTTCGCCAACCAGCAGTGCTTTGACACCTATAAGCGCTTCGCGAATTTCTCTTGCCGGGAACGGCCGGAGAATATTCGGGCTGATTATGCCCGCTTTAATTCCTTTCGCCCGCAGCCGATCCACGACGTCTTTGGAGGATTCGGCCGCCGAATTGAGGAGGAATAAAGCCACCTCTGCGTCTTCCATTCGGTAAAGATCAAGCGGCGAATAGGATCTTCCGGATAAAGCCGCATATTCCTCGGCCACTTCCTTGAATACTTCCCCCGCACGGTACATGGCGTTTGACTGTTGGAAGTGGTTGTTCATCAAATCGTCGCCGTTCATATAAGCCCCAACAACGATCGGGTTGTTCTCGTCCAGCACATGTGGATATTCAGGAGCCTTTTCCCCTACAAACTCTTGAACGGTTTCCCGGTTCGTAAATATGTGTACCCGGCGTTTCTGGTGCGATGTAAAAAATCCGTCATAAGCTACAATGACCGGCAGGCGTACGTCTTCATGTTCAGCGATTCGCAGCGCCATGATATTCATGTCATACACGGCCTGCGGTGAACGGGCGGTCAAAATCACCCAGCCGGTATTCAGGCCGTAGTAAAGATCCGAATGGTCACCGCGAATATCCAGCGGTCCGCTGACTGCACGCGTCACCAGATTCATGACCATCGGGAAACGTGTGCCCGCCTGCACAGGAAGCTGTTCGATCATATACAGGAAACCATTCGCGCTGGTAGCATTGAATACCCGTGCTCCGGCTGCGGCCGCACCGTAGCAAATCCCCGCTGATCCATGTTCGCCGTCAGCTGGAATCAGCTTGATGTCGTGTTCGCCGCGTGTACGCATCATATCAAGATATTGGGCGATTTCCGTAGAAGGCGTAATCGGAAAATAACCCATAATGTGATAGTTAATCTGGGCAGCTGCCATGGCAGCCATTTCGTTGCCCGATTCGAAGACTTCCGTTTGAGCGGACGCCAGCTTGTTCTCCGTTGTTTCTTGAATTTGCATATTCATGATCAGACTCCCTCCCCAGTTAAATAGGGAAATGATTGCGGCACACGGTGCTGCTCCGCATAATGCGGCTCTTCTAACATGGCAGCCAAAGCGGTGGTCGGACAAGCTTCGATACACTTCAAGCAGCCTTTGCAATACTGATAATCGATACCTTTCATAAACATCTGCATATTCCCGCGTTTATCCGGCTTCTTCTCCCACACGATGCAGAAATCCGGACATACCGTATCGCAAGCGGCACAGTGAATGCAGTCCTCGATCTTGTACTCTGGCAAATATCCCTGCCGGGAGCCGCCAAGATCCTTCAGGACACTGTTCGCCGTAACGTTCAAAATCCCGCCCAGCTCCTGCGTTTCATATCCAAGCATCGGCTGCGGCCTTGCAAAAGCGATTGGGTCTATAAGCTCTGAGCCGTTTCCCAAGGAAAGGAACCGGACTTCGTTATATCCTCTGTCAAAGGTCCGCACATTCGCTTCCACCAGGTGGGGCAGCTTTTTCTCAAAAGTCGTGCGGATTACCTGCCGCATATCGTCCGGGTTTAGGAAGCTGCAAATCCGGAACAAAGCCCCCAGCATGGCCGTATTCACTTTGGTTTTTTCCTCAACGGAAATTTTCAGCGCATCCACTACGGCCAGCGTTCCCTGCGTCATGTGCAGATCCACGGCCACTTCGGAAAGGTCTCGCGCCGTATTCACAAGCACCGTTCCGTCAGGCTGTAATCCGCTTATGACATCGATCGTCTTATACAAGGCTTCATGAAATACGCCGACGACATGCGGCTGCTCAATGGGACTGTGATCGCGGATTTCCACCTCGGGATCGCAGAACCTTACGAAACTCTTCACGGGCGACCCTTTTTTCTCCGAACCATAGCTGGAAAAATTCGAACCGTTAAGTCCGGAGCCGGTGACCCCGGCTTCGGCCAGCATTTTTCCGGCCAGATTGGCGCCGAGCCCGCCGATGGATTCGAGACGGATCTCGAAAAATCCCAGTCCATTCTTTTGAGGTAAAATCGACATGTTCTCTCCTCATTTCTTCTTAGGTCATTAATTCCAGTTTAAAAGAAGAAACGGACGGGGTTTGTGATTAAACTCACTACTTAAAAAAATTGTGATTCCAATCACTATGTCGGTTGTGGGAGCGAAGTATACTGTCTTCAACAGTCCAATTGCGAGGCAATCTTATACTGACCTTACGACTAATAATCACGAAATTGGAGGAGAAATAATGAATAACAACGCGACAGAACAGACCTTAAAGCATCAGCCGTCCATGTTCTGCTTTCAATGTCAGGAAGCATCCAAAGGAACAGGCTGCACCATTGTCGGCGTATGCGGCAAACCGCATGATGTGGCAAACCTGCAGGATTTGCTGATTTATCTGCTGAAAGGCATCTCTTTTCTCAGTCTGGATATCCGGCTGCCGGAGGTGCTTGAACAGCGCATATCGCTGTTTATGATGGACTCCTTGTTTGCAACGATTACGAACGCCAACTTTGACCGCGAGGTGTTTGTGGGAAGAATCCGGGAAGCGATCGAGCTCCGCGGCGAGGTGCGCACCTATTATAACGAACAATATCCGGAAGGAACCGCAAATCTCCCTGATGCCGCCGTCTGGCAGGCGGATAACGAAGCTGCTTTTGATGAAAAAGCACGTACGGTGGGTGTCCTCTCAACCCGCAATGAAGACATTCGCTCGCTGCGCGAATTGATCACGTACGGCTTGAAGGGGATGGCTGCTTATACGTACCACGCGCTTCATCTGGAGAAGGATGATCACGAATTAAACCGTTTTATGCGCCGTGCGCTTGCCGCCACGCTTGACGACAGCCTTGAAGTGCAGGATCTGGTCGCTTTGACGATGGAAACCGGCAAATACGGCGTAAACGCCATGGCGATGCTGGATGAAGCGAACACCTCGGCTTACGGAAATCCGGAAATGACGAAGGTCAATATCGGGGTAAGCAACCGGCCCGGCATTCTCATCAGCGGCCATGATCTGAAGGATTTGGAGGAGCTGCTGAAGCAGACGGAAGGAACCGGCGTGGACGTATACACGCACAGCGAAATGCTGCCTGCCCACTATTATCCGGCATTCAAGAAATATGAGCATTTTGTAGGCAATTACGGGAATGCCTGGTGGAAGCAGAATAGCGAATTCGCAGCCTTTAATGGACCGATATTAATGACAACCAACTGTATCGTTCCGCCGAAAGACAGTTATAAGGACCGTATATATACAACAGGCAATACTGGGTTTCCGGGTGTCCGCCATATTCCAGAAGGAACAGACGGTGCTCCCAAAGACTTCTCCGCATTGATCGAGCAAGCGAAAGGATGCCCACCTCCAACGGAGCTTGAAACGGGTGAGATCATCGGCGGTTTCGCTCATGCCGCTGTGATGAACGTGGCCGATCAAGTCGTCGATGCCGTGAAATCCGGGGCGATCCGCCGCTTCTTCGTCATGGCCGGCTGCGATGGACGGATGAAATCCCGCAACTATTACACCGATTTTGCGGCAGAGCTTCCAACAGACACGGTCATTCTAACGGCTGGCTGTGCCAAATACAAATACAATAAACTGGATCTAGGTGAAATCGGCAGTATCCCGCGGGTCCTGGACGCTGGTCAATGCAATGATTCTTACTCCCTCGTCGTGATTGCATTGAAGCTGAAGGAAGTATTCGGCCTTGAGGATATTAATGATCTGCCGATTTCCTATAACATTGCCTGGTATGAGCAAAAAGCGGTGATCGTGCTGCTTGCCCTGCTTTATCTTGGTGTCAAAAATATTCATCTGGGCCCTACGCTCCCTGCATTCCTGTCGCCTAACGTTGCCAAAGTCCTCGTGGAAAACTTCGGCATCGGCGGCATTACCAATGTGGAAGATGACATGAAGATGTTCCTTGGTGCCTAATTAGTAGTCGAAGAAAACCTGATAAAGAAAAAAGGGCATGGGTTATGCAAGCAATGATCTGCTTGGTAACTCATGCCCTTTCAAATTAAATAAGCCGCTTCCACTCAACAAGCAAATCCTTTCACGTCTCGCTATTTTTCAATTTACCTATCAATGTAACACCTTAATTCTTACCACCATAGCCCTTGTAAGTAGCGTAAACTGCATCTGCATATTGATCTGCCAGAATCGGACGGCCATAAGAATCCGTAGCTCCCGGATACCAGTTATCTCCACCGTTGTAGTGTAATAATCCGTTGTAGATATTTCCAAACTTCGTAATCTTCTCATTTAAAATTAATGCCCCCAGATATACCTGATCTTGTTCACTACTATGATTATACGCACGGCCAAATTTTGAGCTGAATTGAGATAAATACGCATTGCGTGTGTTTGGTTCTACCTGCATCAATCCGTCGCCGGCCGATGGACTACCTGGTAAACCCGCTCCAAAGCTGCTTTCCTTTTTGATAACAGCACTTAGCAATAAAGCAAAATCTCCGCCTTTCCCATAGGTATTGTCGGCATTCATGACATATGTCCATATATGGCTTGGAACCTCGGCAGGCTTTGTTACTGTAGGAGGCGGTGAACCCGTATAAATCTTGACCGATGACATTTTGTCATTGATCGTGCTGCCAACCCAGGAAGAATCTGAAGTAAAGGTCCACTTGGTTCCTCCAAAATTATCATTCTCATATACTTCAACCGTCCAACCGCTTGGAACCTTAAGAGACGACATCCAGTCATTCGGAATTCCGTTTGCGTTCAACTGAGACAGTGTATAATTCCCTATCCCGAGTGTCACTGCTTTTCCTCCATAGTTTATATCTGCATAGAATGTTACTCCGTTCGTTGTCGGTGGTGTTGTTGGTGGCGTAGTTCCGCCGCTACCTCCTTTCTGCCATAAAGCAGGGACATTGGACGGTTCCCAACCTACGAGAGAAGTATGCGCCTGAAGACAGGTATAAGTGCTTCCACTATAGGTTACTGTGTCATTTACTGCATATGCGGTATTTGGAGCCCATGCTCCTCTAGCGGCTGCGCTCACTGACGGTAAGGCTACGCAAAATGTGGATAGAAATACTGCTAAAACAACCAAAAGTGATAAGGGCTTAAAAGGAAACCTTTTATTTGTCATTTTCAAACCTCCTTGTTTCTTTATGTATCTTTAGCGCTCCCATGAGACATGCTACAGGTTTTTAATGTACTATTATCTTACTTTATTTCCATTTTCTAAATTAATTCCACAAAAACAGAAGAAAGACTATGGAAAAATGAAGGGGGAAGGATTCAATAAAAAACCGAGGAAAAACAGGAGTGAATACCTGAATTTCGCCCGGCTTGTAACACAACTTTAGGCTTTAACACGACTTTATAGGCTTTGAGATGACTTTAATTGCTATTTACAACTAATCCCTCACTAACACCGCCACACTCTCCACATGCACCGTATGCGGAAACATATCCACCGGTGTGACCTCCACCGTACTGTATCCTCCATCTTCGAGCATCCTTAAATCTCTCGCCAGCGTGGAAGGATTACAACTCACATACACAACCCGCTCCGGTTTCATCTCAAGAATCGTCTCTAGCAGGCGCGGATCGCACCCTTTACGCGGTGGATCGACCACGATGACATCCGCCTCGATGCCCTGCTCTTTCCAGCGTGGAATCACATCTTCGGACGCGCCGACTTCAAACTCCACATGCTTCATACCATTGAGCTCCGCATTCGCA
>NZ_AEXS01000124.1:0-44985 GCF_000204455.1 Paenibacillus sp. HGF5
GGATTGAGAAATACATACGGTTTTATAACCGAGAGCGACCACAGCGGAAACTAAAGAAACTGACGCCGGTAGAGTACCGACGCCAGTTTGCAGCCTAGGTGTTTTTTTAATGTCTACTAAATGGGGTCTTGACCATCATGCGGATGTGGTTTTTTTGTCTAGATACTATCGCTTGCGGAATGCAGAGGTTTCGCTAATGCCCTCTCCTTCCGCTTACAAGTTCGGAATCTGCCAATCCACTTCCTGAAGCCCCATACTGCGTAGAAATTCGTTAGCGCGAGAAAACGGCTTGCTGCCAAAAAAGCCTCGATGCGCAGACAACGGACTCGGATGCGGCGAACGAATCAGTTTATGCTGCCGGTTCGTAATGAGCTCCGCCTTCTTCTGGGCGTGGCTTCCCCATAACAGGAACACGACAGGTTCCTTTTTCCGGTTGATCGTCTCAATAACCTTATCCGTAAAGCTTTCCCATCCCCTGTTTTTATGAGAATTCGCTTCATGGGCCCTTACGGTGAGCACCGTATTTAGAAGCAGTACCCCCTGCTTCGCCCATGTTATCAGATGGCCGTTATTGGGAATGAAGCAGCCCAGATCATCCTGAAGCTCCTTGTACATATTTTGCAAGGAAGGAGGCGTGCTGACGCCCTCTTTGACAGAGAAGCTTAGGCCGTGGGCCTGTCCCGGTCCATGATAAGGATCCTGGCCCAAAATGACCACCTTGGTGTCGGCCAGCGGTGTATAGTGCAGCGCGTTAAAAATATCGTATTTATCGGGAAAAATGGTCTTCGTCCGATATTCGTCAATAAGAAATTCCCGCAGCTGTAAGTAGTATGGCTTCGTAAACTCCTGCTCTAAATATGTCGCCCAGTCATTCTTCAATATCGCCATTTCGGGTTCTTTCCTCCTGCCATGGTCATAAAAATAAGATATAACTAGATTATATCATACGGATTATTTTCGGTATTTTCCTGACACCTAACCCTCACGAAGACGCAAAAAAGCGACCGATTACGGTCGCTTTTTCACCATTGATTCCCTAATCAAGTCATGATGACCGGCTCAATCTTGCCGTTGCCGATCCGCATCCGATCCATGCATAACTGGCGGTGTCCCGGCTCGGTGTCCCCAATGATTCGGCGGTGGTATACGATAAGCCATTCATCCCTCTCCTGCAAATGCAAGTAGCCATGGTGGCCGGGTCCTTCGGCAATCGGCTCCTGACGCTCCAGAATCGTGCCTTCATTCTTGAATGGACCGAGCGGACTGTCGCTTACGCCATAGGCTACGCGATAGGTTCCATTCGTCCATCCGCCCATGGACCACATCAGATAATAAAGTCCGTCCTTCTTAATCATACAAGGACCTTCCACGTATCCCTCCGGCGTAATGGAACGGAAAATTTCATTGCCTTCGTCGGCCAATGGGACGAATCCCGTCATCTCTTCGTTCATCCGCGCAACGTTGCAATGCCCCCATCCGCCATAATACAGATAGATCGTTCCATCTTCGTCCTTGAATAGATGCGCATCGATCGGCTGTGCCTGATGAATGAACTTATCCACGAGCGGCTTCCCCAAGTAGCCTCTGTACGGCCCCTCCGGACGGTCCGCAACGGCAATTTCCAAGCCGCCGGCTTCCTCGTTCGATTGGATATCGTTCGATGCAAACACGAGATAATATTTCTCTTGGTGCTCGATATGGGTCGGTGCCCAAACCGCCCTCCATATCCATGGGAAATCCGCCATTTCGATAATGCCTTCGTGTTTCTCCCAATGGATCAGATCGTCGGAACTGAATGCGTCCAGATTCATCTGCATCGTATATTCCGTGAAGGACCGCGTTGCATAAATCCAGTGCTTCCCCTCATACGTTCTGGCTTCGGGATCTGCATACCAGCCGGGTATGATCGGATTGTTGATGTTCAATGGTAGACACTCCTTTCCTGTGCTGGGCATGTCGAGTTCGAGCGAGAGGGCATCGCCCGCCGACCAATGGCGCTCGATTGAGCGATAGCCTCGTTCTACCATTGCTTCTACAACGGATAGCCAATCTCCTCCCGCTTGCAATCCTTGTAACTCGTTGAACTACCCTCCGAATCGTTCTCAATAACCCCGGGAATATTCCGGGCTTTCTTTGAGATGGACGATATCGTGGCCGGTTGGATTTTGGAAGGCACGAAGCCCGAAGGTCGGCGCAACGGCAAAGATATGGTCAAAGATATCCGCTTGAATCGATTCATACACACCCCAGTTGGTATCATTGCTGAACGCGTAGATTTCCAAGGGCAGTCCGTTATCTCCCGGCGCTAACTGCCTGACAATCAGCGTCATATCCTTATGGATTTTTGGATGATTCCGCAGGTATTGATGGATATACTCCCTGAACACGCCCACATTCGTAAGCTGTCTGCCGTTCACGTTGCTTTCCGTATTGATCTGATGCTCGATGTTGTATGCGTTAATTTCGTGTAATCGGGTCGTGACATAATCGGTAAGGTAGTGAATCTTCTGAAATTCCTCAATCATCTCCTTGGTGCAAAAGCAGATGCTGCTCGTATCGACATAGAAGCTTCGCTTAATTCTTCGGCCGCCGGATACCTGCATGCCTCTCCAGTTCTTGAACGAGTCCGAGATGAGGGCATAGCTGGGAATCATCGTGATCGTTTTATCGAAATTCATCACTTTTACCGTATTCAACGTAATGTCGATGACGTCGCCGTCCGCATTGTATTTCGGCATTTCAATCCAATCGCCGACACGCACCATATCATTGGATGATAATTGAACGCCTGCAACCAAGCCCAATATGGAGTCCTTGAAAACCAGCATCAGAACGGCCGATAGAGCACCAAGCCCACTGAGAATGATCAAAGGATTCTGCCCGATGAGGTTCGAGATCACCACAATGCCGCCGATGATGAACAGAACGATTTTCACCACCTGAATGTATCCCTTAATCGGCCTAATCTTGGAAACTTCAAATGAACGATAAATGTCATCAAAAGCATTAAGCAGCGCATTCAACACCGTGATGGTGACGATAATCATGTACGTCATGGCCGCTTTTTCAATCAGAATTTGGTACGCCGGAAAGATGGACGCCGAAAAATAAATAATGATTGCCGGCACAAGATGCGACAGCTTGTGGAACACTTTTTTCTCCACGATGATATTATCCCATGTGTACCGATTGTTGTTGACGATATGAATAATCGTCTTCAGCACGATTTTTTTGGTAATAAAATTAGCCAGTATGGAGATCACCGCGATAAAAACGACCATGATCATATTCGAGAGATATCCAATGGTTTGTTCGCTCATGCCATATCCGTCTAGTTGATTTCTGATAAAGTCCATTGTTTCCTCCTGACGCAGTTTAAGATTAGCCTATTATTATAGAGGAGATTCTAGTACTGCGCAAAGTTCAGAATCAGACATCGCTGGGTTGATTTGGAAGATGCTTGGTGTAAGACGGTCTGTTTGAAAAAGTCGATCAGATCTATTTCATTTCCTTTCCGTTACGGCTGATCAACCCCCGCAGGCGCTTCATGACAGACTGAACTTCGGTATCGGTCAACAAATAATACGTATTCACCATCCAGGTTTCTCTGTTTTTCAAATGAAAAATCAGCTTAGGAAATTTCGGAAGCAGCCACTCCCGAATGGAAGGGCCGCTATAACTGATACTTGCAATCTCCTCCCACGCTACGATCCGCTTTCCATCCGAAATGGAATTTTGATCGTAGGTTAGGAGCTGCGTGTCTGATTTCAGCGCCTTTGGCAAGCTGACAAACAGATAACCTCCAAAAAACGGAATCCCTATTATGGCTGATGTGATACAAAAAAACTTGCGAATAAAGGAAGTATCCATAAAAAAGGCCGCGTACAGCAGAAACAGGCAAGCCAGCACAAACAGTAAACTGCCAAGTGCTTTGCCCCATGCCACAGATTTCCGATAAGATATCGCGTTCATGATTTAGCGCCTTTCTAAAATTATTTGAACAGTCCTTTAATCCAGCTAACTCCACTTTCGACTGCTTTAGCTGTGTCGTGGTGATATCTCTATTGTATCAAAGAGCAGTTTTTTTGTTTTGCTAGATGAAAAAGAGGCCTTGTCTCAGTCATTTACGATGACTTTTGAGACAGCCCCTTTTAGTAAGTATGATGGCGAAGCGTGGCCTCGAAACCACAGTTCGCCGGATCGCATTTTGATTGAATTGAACATATGAAACTTACGGAGAGAGTATCCGTTTTTGACCGGTAAGCTCCTGAATCGGCTTAATGTTTTGAGTGAATTCCAGCGTGCCTAAATAGTTTCCTTCTTCATCCCTTACGGCAAAATAACGAATGTAGACAAATTTATCTTTAACCGGGATCCAGAAATCTTCTGTATCTTTGACACCTGCTTTGAAATCAGCAAGCAGCTGATTGACGACGTGAACGCTTTGCGGAGGATGGCAGTTCTGAACACTTCGGCCGATCACCGCTTTGGTACGAACGAAGATTCGTTCTTTGCCCTGTGAAAAATATCGAACGATATCATGTTCATCGATAAAGGTTAGGTCGACCGGTAAATGATTTAAGATGGATTCCATCTGTTTGACCGATAAAATGCCTGTACTCATTCGGATATATCCCTCTTGCAGCGGAGAAGACCCCAATCCCTGACCTGCCCCAGGTTCAGCTGCTCTTTCAGGAATCCATGGTTGATCCGGTGCAACCAAGCAATAACCGACTTCTTCGCTTTGGGCAGCAATTTGAAGCCATTCATCTTCCGTCAACTTCTCCAGAGCCATAGGCAGTAAAATATGTTCCTCTTTATAGATCATTTCTGTTACTTCGTTTAAGACGCGTTTGGCAAGGTCCACTACGCTCTGCGTATTGCCCTCATCATGAGCGAGTTTGGATTTCACTTCTTTTATTCCCATTCGGATACCGTCATCTACCGCCCACATCACCTTGGTCGGTCCATAAATTCCGTATTTTTCGAGAAATGGAAAGAGCAAATTTTCTTTGCGGCTGTAGTGTTTGTCTACGTCATAGAGGAGACTGAAATCCTCCAGCAATTTGAGGCGATTTGCCTCCCCTTGATCCTTCAGAAATTGATCCAGATGCAGCGCGATTTTGAAATTTGCCAGTCGATCGATTTCTTGGTTCTCCCTCTTAAACGTAAACACAGGATGTCCAGGCTGCTCTTCGGGTTTATGAGTTCTGTGAATGTCTTGGATGGAACCTTTGAATACGGCAGCATGCACGCTGCACAGTCGCTGTACTTCGGTTACCGGTATTCCTTCCTCCTGCATCAGCACTTGTTCCAGCTCCGAAATTTCATCAACCGATATTTCGCCCACAGCTTGATTGAATTTTGACTTCACTTCTTCCACGCTTTTTCCATGGTGCAGCTCTTTCATGATTTCCTTGAGCAAATGTATACGGGCCGTTCGATGAGCAGAAAGTCCTTCCTCACGGTTATTAATGAATTCACTCATGTTCATCACCTCTGTTTTGTTTCAATATATACAGATGAATTTCTATTCTGTTTACATCTCTAAACTAGCATCCTCATGCTCCATGACTTGTGATTAAAAGCACAAAGGGAATGAAAATTCATTGAACAAAGAAAGGACCCGTCTTCTTCGAAAAATTTTTGTCCGCTTGACGATATGGCCCGCACGACTGACGCGAAGCCCGCTCAGCCATAAATATGTAGCAACCCTTGTTTCCGAATTGTATTGAGCTGGCACACAAAAAAGCGACCGGTCACGGTCGCTTTTTAATTGAATGTATGGAGGGTAATCAAACCCCTATATTGAAAAATCCGGAACACAGGTGATGGCGATTACATAGATTTTCTAGACACTTCATACTTCTGAATCAGCAAAAATACGGCGCCGCCCCAGGTTTAATACCGGAGCGGCTAGCCCGCGTCTTTTCACACAATCGCCCCTTGGGCGTACAGCATCTCCCTGAGCTGCGATGCATCGACTTCCGCCGCGGTGATTCCCGCCTTGCAGGCCAGGGCCGCCGCCGTGCCCGCCGCTTCTCCCGTAGCCATGCAGCTTGGCGTCAAGCGCGTGGTCGCCAGTGCTTCATGCGTGGTGGAAATGCAGCGCCCTGCCGCGAGCAGATTTACTGGCCCTCGGGCCACCAGGCAGCGGTAAGGAATGCTGTAGGAACCGTCATTCTCGATGGTAGCCTCCATGATCCCTTTGCCTGACGGATCATGTAAGTCAACCGGATAACCGCTCCTCGCAATGCCGTCCTCAAAATGTCGTCCCGTCACCACGTCCTCCATCGTTAACCGATACAGACCGTCGATTCGGCGCGACTCCCTAATTCCGATCTGGGGGGCAACCGAGGAAATGGAGGCCTCGGCAAATCCGGGCACCCGCGATTTCAAAAATTCCGCCATCATCAGCACCTGCTTGCGCCCTTCCTCCTCCGCCAAAGTCAGTTCCTCAACATCGGTCGCGCTTAAGCCTTGTACCCGCGTACAGTTAATCAGTACCTCATCCTTCTCCGGTCCGATAAACAACAGAACCTGATCGCGGTTGATCGGGACCTCGGCAGCCTTCCACTCCTTATAAAAGCCGGAAACCCCCGTGAGCGGAATACGCTCCTTCTCTAGTTCGGCAAACGGCGTCTTGTGATAAAAGTTGTCGGGATCAGCAAGCATCGCCTTCCGAATCGCGTCCACGTCAACACCCCGCATCCGGAATTTCATCGTCATCGGCTGCGACAGCCCGTCGCTTTCGCGCCCCTGAAGTGTCGGCGCTCCCGCCAGATAAGCGACGTCCGCATCCCCGGACGCATCGACGAACATCTTCCCGTCCACCTTGATTCGCCCCGATTTACCAGTAAGGGTCACAGACTGGATGTATTCGCCTTCACGTTTGACTTCGTCAACGAAGCTGTGCGAGACGAGCTTCACCCCCGCTTCGCGCAGCATATCGACGGCAAGCACCTTATATATCTCTGGATGGTACGGCGTCAGCGTATGCACGAAACCGACGGTATCGCGAAGATGGCCGGGCGAGCCCCCGCGCTCCATCAGGCGCTCCACAATTTCCTGTGCAATGCCGCCGATGACCCGTTCCCCTTGCTGAGTATGAAACGTCATCCAAGGATAAACTCCGGCAGCCGTAGACATCCCGCCGACAAATCCGTACCGCTCAATCAAGATGACGCTTGCCCCCTGCCTGCCGGCGGCAATGGCGGCGGCAATGCCTGCCGGCCCTGCACCTATAACTACCACGTCCGCCTCCATGATCCGTGTCCTGCTGTCCATCTCTTTTCACTCCTCCTTTTAAGCGTTATTTACCCTATTCCTTGAGACCCGTCATGGATACCCCTTCGACAAACTGCTTCTGCGCAAAGAAAAACACAATGAGCAGTGGTAATGTCGCCATAACCGAAGCGCTCATCAGCAGATGCCACGATGTTCCCGACTCATCGGTAAACAGCGATAATCCCAGCGGCAAGGTCATCAGCTTACGGTCATTAATAAAGATGAGCGGATCAAAAAAATCGTTCCAGCTCGTCAAAAACGTGAAAATGATCAGCGTGGCGATCGCGGGTTTTGCTAACGGCAACATGATTGTGGAATAAATCCGCAGCCGCGAGCAGCCGTCGATCATCGCTGCCTCCTCCAGCTCCTTCGGAATCCCCAGAAAAAATTGCCGCATCACAAACACCCCGAACACACCGCCCGCGCCGAATATAGGCAAAATAATCAGCGGTAAATGCGTATTGATCCAACCCAGCTCACGCATAAACAGAAACATCGGAATGGCAATGACCTCGTTCGGAATCATCATCGTGCTCAGCAGCAGCAGAAACACCAGGCTTCTCCCCCAAAAAGGAATTCGTGCGAACGAATACCCCGCCATGGAAGAGAAAAGCACGGTGCCCACGGTAACCAGAAGGGCGATATATACGCTGTTGCCATAAAATAGATGGAACGGGATCGTCTCCAGCACTTCTGCATAATTCGCCCATCGTATCGGCGATGGAATCAGCTGCGGCGGAAAAACAAACACATCGGCCGGCTGTTTGAGCGAAGTAGAGACCATCCACACGAACGGGGTCATCATGACCACCGAAACGGCAAGCAGCAGCAGATAATGGAACAGGTTCCCGCCTGCCGGGTTGCCCCTTTTAGCAAATAGACTAGCTTTCATTCAGAACCCACCTTTTTCTCATCTGCCATTGTGCCAGCGTAAGCAGCAGGGTGATGATAAACAGCACATAAGCCAGCGCAGAAGCATATCCGAACTCGAACAGCTTAAAGGCTCGTTCCCAAATGTTGTAGACGAGCACCTTGGTGCTTCCGGAAGGCCCCCCTTGTGTCATCACGTAAATTTGTCCGAACACCTTCAGCGAACCGATAATGGTCATCATCAGGGTCAAAAAAATCGTCGGCGTGATCATGGGTACGGTAATTCGGAAAAAAATCCGCATTCTCCCTGCGCCATCGATCCTGGCCGCCTCGTAGAGCTGCGCCGGAACCTGCTGCAGTGCCGCAATGAACAACACCATATTCAAACCGACATTTTTCAGGAGACTGGTCACGATAACAACGGGCATGGCAAGCCGGGTATCGTACAGCCAGGCCGGGCCGGTAATGCCGATCATACGCAGCAGCTGGTTAATGAACCCGGAATCCGTGGCAAACATATACTTCCAAACAATCGACCAGACCACCAGCGAGGTCATAACCGGAATAAAGATCAATGTTCGGAAAAAGCCGGCTCCGCGAATATTTTTGGATAACGGGATTGCAAGCAGCAATGCCAAAATAATGTTCAGCGGAACAAGTCCGGCGGCAAAATAAAGCGTATTGCCCAGCACGCGCCAAAATTCTGCATCCCCCGCAATCGTGCGGTAGTTCTCGAATCCGATGAGCTTGGCCTCACCCAGCAGCGGCCAATCGGTAAAACTCATATAAAGCGCCATCATGAGCGGGACAAGCAGCAGCAGAACGAACCCCAGCACCATCGGCAGCACGAACAGCCAACCCGCCAAATGGTCACCGCGGTTTAAAGGCCTGGTCTTCCTTGCCTTCCTTCGGAATGGACGGCCGGGCCCTTCAGATTTTATCGTTTCAAGTGTGGTCATGTCGCTTTCCTCCTTGTGGGGCACCTCTACAGACGATCGATTGCATTCCGTAAAGCGGCAACCTCCCTAAGGATGCCTTCCGCTTCATTGCCCGTGACCACCGCTCCGACCAACAGCACCTTGACGCCGCTATCGGCCAAGGCCGGGATATCCTCCGGGCCGATTTTACGCTGCGTTGGCACAATGACCGGCAAACCGCCGTGTGCCGCCAGCCAGCGGTAATGAAGCAGATCGGCAAGGGTAAGCCTGGTACCATATTCATGGCCGGGAACGATGGAAGCCTCAAGCGCGCTGATGCCGAAGGTCCGGCCTCCTTCCACGACGCCCCGGTCGAACTCGCTATCGATCGCAAACGTTCTTGCCAATCCCGGGGCCTGCAGCAGAGAAGCAGGATGATGAAAGGCATAAATCGAGTAGAAATCGACGCCAAGCTCAGGGAGCCGGTTGATTTCCTCCGCGTTTACCTCTTCCACCGAGCCTCCGGGCACAATTCCAAGGGGGCCGTCAAAGCGGGAGCGAATGTCCTTGAAAATGTCGGCATAGCTGTCCAGCGTGCCGAAGCGATTGCCGCTGGCCCGGTGCCCTACGTTGATATGGACTTTCAAACCGTCGGCGCCCGAAGCCAAGGCTGCCTCTGCAAGCTTGATGTCATTGGCCGGGAGGCTGACGAACAGCTGCAGCCCCGGCGCTTCGTTTAATGCTTTATCCAAACGATTCATGCCCGTTCCTCCTAACGTAACTGCCTCTATTTGCTCAGCAGAGCATCCACCTTGCTTTTTACCTCATCCTGAATTTTCTGCGGTTCGCCCCGCCCGGCAAATAACTCGTCAAAGCCTGTCAAAATCTCCGTGTCGATGTTTTGCCAGCGGATATGTCCCGGCTGCACAACCGCTTTAGGCATTTCGTCGATGACCGCCTGCTTGATGTGCCCGGCATCCGGATTGCCCTCCACGCTCAGGAACTCATCCGAGTTCAACACCGATTGGCGCGGCGGCACAAAGAAGGCCGACGTTTTCTGTACACCCTCTTTGCCGGCAAGGAATTTCAACAGTTCCTTGGCTTCCTCCGGATGTTTTCCCTCTTTAAATAGCACGTAACCCGCCTGACCCATCATCGGAACGCTGCCTTTCGAGCCCGATGGCATTGGCGCAATGCTCCATTTGAAATTTTGGATCTCCCTGGCTTTGGATACAAAGCTATAGTTGTCGAAAATCATGCCGATTTGCCCGGATTCAAAATTAACCTGCTCTCCCGCCTTCGGGTGCGAGCCTTCCGTAAACATCATGCGCTTCAGCATGTCCAAGGTTTCAACCCCGTATTGATCATTCCAAGTGTATTCCGTCATCTCTGGATTAAAAGGTCCGCTCCCGTTTGACCAAGAATACGAAGCGAGAATAATCCATGTCTTCCAGTCGCGGAAAAAGTTAGCCCCGTAAACGTTCGATGAAGCAGCGCTCGTCTTGATCGTTTTTGCAGCTTCTTCGAACGTTTCCCACGTCCATTCACCTTTTTCCGCAAGCTCGTTCGGCGTACTTAAGCCCGCTTGCTTGAACAAATCTTCGTTGTAGAACACCACGCTGGGCGGAGTGGAAAACGGCAGTCCGTATAGCTTGTCGTCCTGGCGAAACAGTTCAAGCGTCGAAGGTATAATGTCATCGATGTCAAAAGCGTCATCCTGAACGATATCCGTGACATCGGCCAGAATGTCGTTGGCCATAAATTGCGGTACCATCCGCTCCGATACCCAGGCAATGTCGGGCAGCTCCTGGCCTGCCGCCAGTACGGACATTTTTTGCTGATAGTCCGCAAACGGGATCGTGTCAATTTGCACCTCAATATTCGGATGCTCCTGCGTGAAAGCGTCAGTCAGCCCTTTGTACAGCTCAAGCTGCGCTGGATTTCCCCATGTCGCGAATTTGAGCAGTACCTTCTCGCCACTGGCTTCGCCTGGCGTATTCTTCGGCTGTTCTTTTCCGGCGCAGCCCATGAGCCCCACACCAAGTGTTAATGCCAATAAACCGGTCAACCATTTTTTCATATACCGCTTCCCCCTCTGCATTGTTCAAGTTAAGGTTGTAATGAGGTTAATTATATTTACATATGGTCATATAAAAAATCACTAAACGTTCAGAAAAGGTACGATTTTTTAGGTTATTTCCGTTTTAGTCCATAAAAAAGAACTACATAACATAATTTGTTATGTAGTATTACACACTGTATTGCTCCCGGTAGGTTCCCGGCGTCATTCCGGTATGCTGTTTAAATACCAGCATAAAATGCTTCGGACTTTGATATCCCGATAAACGGGCGATATCGTAAACCTTCAGGTTCGTCGTCTCCAGCAGCTTGCAGGCTCGCCGGATGCGCGTTTCGGCGATATAATCGGACAAATTGCCGCCCCCTTCCTGCTTAAAGAGCTGGCTTAGATAGGAAGGATTTAAATGCACCATCTCCGCTAACGTCTGCAGACGCAAATCACCGTCGGGGTTTTCAGCGATATACGCCTTCAGCTTCCGGATCATCCTGCGCCCCTCGCTGGACGACGGCCCCCCGTCCGCCTCGCTATGCGGCTCAGCCCCGCCCGCATATCGATTTGAAGAATTCAAGGTTAGCCGAATCTTGTCTAAGGCAACCGTAAAATCCTTACGGTCTATGGGCTTCAGCAGGTAATCGGCGATCCCGAATTGCAGCGCTTTTTTGGCGTATACAAAATCACCATAGCCGCTGATAATGACAATCGGCATCTCATGGCCCGCGGTCCGCAGCTTTTCCACCATCTGAAGCCCGTCCATCTCCCGCATTCGAATATCCGTAATGAGCACATCCACCACATTGCGTTCCAGATAAGCCAGCGCTTCCTTGCCGTGAGCGGCTTCGTATACGACCTCAACATCAGGAGCTACACGGCCGATCAAATCGCGGATGCCTTTACGGATAATATCCTCGTCCTCCACTAACATGAGCTTGATCATGGATGACCTCCTACCTTTCTTGTTTCGCGAACGGCAGCGTCACGGTAAAAGCCGCACCTTGTCCCACGCTTCCATCGATTTCGAAGTCGCAGTCCCGGCCATAAATCAAACGCAACCGCTGATTAATATTTTTTAGCGCCACTCCATGACCGCGTAATGGCATTGCCGGAGTTTTTACTGCCACATCATCACCGGCCTCTTCCAATGAAGCTTGCAGAGCCGCCAATTCATCCTCCGACAAGCCCCGCCCGTCATCCCGAATGGTCAACAGCACCTCATCCTCAAATCGCGCCACCGTAACGTATACCGTGCCCCCTTGCTCGCGGTCTCCAATCCCGTGCATAATCGCATTTTCAATGAGCGGCTGGAGCAGCAGCTTCGGAACCAGGCAATCGTCCAACCCTTCTTCGATATCGAACATAGCCTGCAGCCTGGAACCATGGCGCATTTTTTGAATGCGAATATACGACTCCGCCGTCTCAAGCTCCTCGCCAAGCCGGATGAGGCTTCGGTCCTGCTCCACTGCGCTGCGGATCAGTCGTCCCAAAGCCGTGGCCATTTCCGAGACGTCCTCATTATTGCGCTGCCGGGCAAGCATGCTGATTGACTCCAGCGTATTATATATAAAATGGGGTTGGATCTGGCTTTGCAGTGCGGCTAGCTCCGCCTCTCTTTCCCTCATGCCGAGCACGTATACTTCATGGACGAGCCGGTCGATTTCCTCTACCATCCGGTTGAAGCCGGAACCAAGCCGACCGATTTCATCCTCAGTTACCGGCACACTCTGCTTGAAATCGCCGAGCTCCACAAGTCGCATTTTTCGTACCAGCGTCCCGAGAGGTTGGGTCAGCCGATAAGAGAAGTAGATGGCTAAGGCCCCGGCCAAAACGAGACATATCAGGCCGGCTAGAAGCGTAAAGTTGCGAAGTTCCTTGGTCTCCACAAGCAGGGATGCCACCGGAATATAGCTCACAATATTGATATCGGAATATCGGGAATAGTTGGAGACAACCAAATACTTGCTGCCCTCCATATGCAGAATCTCGCTGGCCGTTTCCGAACGCCCTGAAAGCCCGAGGATCCGGTCCGATAGCAGCTTGGAGGCTTCCGTTTCCCCATCTGCGGTCGCCGTGTAGAAAAGCTCTTCCCGGCTATTCTGCACGACGATGCCGCCGTTCTCTTCCAGCCTGACATTATCGACAAGCTGCTTGAACAAGGTCTGCTTCAAATCGATTTTGACTAACCCGAGCGTCCGGTTGGTATTGGGCTCACGGATCAGCCGGGCTACGGAAAAATAGCTTTGATTGCCGTCCAGATAGTAAGAAGGCCGATGAGGCGGAAGCAGCACCCAAGCCCCTCTCGCTTCCACCACGCCGGGGTACCAGGGCTGCCGCTCCACGTCCGTATATGCAGCGATCGCGCTAGGAGCCAGGCTTGAGAAGGTGTAACCGCTTCCGGCGAAAATCTGGATACTGTCAATCTCTGGCCTGTCGAAGGTCATGCTGGCGATATAAAGCTGCATTTTGGAGCGTTCTTCCACCGTAGGCTGCTGATGCAGGCTATCCTCCTCCCTGTACTTGCGCAAGATGGACAATACCCCCGAATCGTACAAAGGCATCAACGTCAATCTCTGCATCTCCATCAGGGTCCTGTCCAAATTCCGGTTGATCTGGTCCACCAATTGAGCGGTATAATCGGAGGTTCTTCGTTCAACGGAGTTGGAGAAACCCACGTAGGTAGCCACGCCCTGCAGGCTGAGCGGAATCGAAATGAGCAGCAGGAAGATCAGCAAAATTTTAGCACGAAGACTCCAGGACTTAAGCGGTTTGAACCTGAAAGACACGCTGGCCACCCCCTTCCGCCAGTCCCGTTTATTTTCACTTCATTGTACAGGAACATGGTGGGGATGACTACGGGATACGAAATCGAATTCCGAAGTTGGCTAAAGTTAGACTGTGAAACCGATTTCATAATTGTATAATTGTTATAACGATTGAATGCGCTGATAAGGAGTGAATCTTTATGAATAGGATGGTTGGGATGGATTTTACGGGAGATGTGGTTAATCATAAATATCAGTTTCCCGACTTAGCAGCTACCATTCAGATGCATGGTGTCCCAATAACCAAATCAACAGATAAAATATAAAAAGCGACCGAATCACGGTCGCTTTTTATATTCGTATGAGAGACGCGCGGGAGTACAAACCCTGTCCCGCTCTACTCCAACTCCATATAAAAGAGATTCGTCGTATGATCTTTTGTAATCGTATGCGTTCCTGGAGCAAGTGGCACACTGACCATACCATTCGTCATGGGATAACTCGTTCCATCAATCTTGATCTTGGTTCCGTCTGCCGAATTAAACACTAATGTTAATGTAGCGGTTTCCGTAGAGGTAAAGGTAATGCGGGTTGAACTCTCGATTTTCAAACATTGGGTTAGCGTTAAGCCGTTATACGCCGCAGTTCCCTTGGTTGTGGAGAGATTCCCTACAATATGAAAGAAATCGCTTGCCAATCCGGACGTTGTAAAGTTGTGAACTTGTTCTCCGGTGGACGGCTCTGGTTCTGGTTCAGGTTCCGGCTCCGCCCCGGTTGAATTCCCGCCTACGGATACAAGCCCGCTGGTGTAGCTGCTTATTTTAGCCATAAGAGCTGTATTGAGGGCATAGGATGTGTCGTCAACGGCATCATTGAATTCCCAAGTGAAGTCCCCGTTATTCAGGCGTCCGGCTTGTGCGGTAACGATCTGTTCCACATCGCTCACGTTATCGATGTCGGCGCTATCTACTCCCGTATCGACGGTTGTATCGAAGTTATTATAAGCCGTTCCTCCCACGAATGCTTTGTATGAGCTTGGTACGGTTTCAATTCTTGACGAAGCCAAGTATGCATCGAATGAGGTTGCATTTGCCGGAGCTGTTCCGGTATTGGAATTTGCATAAATCAGGCTATCCGCATCTACGATCCTATTGTTATAGGCCTTAATCACGCCTCCGTCTTCGCCCGAAAAGGTCCCTTCCCCTAAAGCATCCGTACCTTGCAAGGAACTCAACATCGGGTATTTGGCATGTCTAAAGTAATTGGATTCCACGAAGGCCGAAGCTCCCGTTGTCACACCCACCCCATATTTTGAGACTCCGTCATAGAAGTTATTGTAGATGTGAACCGATGCCAATCGGATTCGCGGATGGCGGGAGTCCGAGTGATCAAACCAGTTATGGTGGAAGGTGACAAAGAATTCCTCCGATTCGCTCAAACCGACCAAAGCCGCTTTTCCCGAATCCCAGTAGTGATTGTAAGAGATGGTAATATAGGTCGACCCTTTTTTCAGGTCCGTTGAACCATCGCCCTTGGCCTGGTCGGCATCTCCTCCTGCGGTTCCATAAAACAGATCGTTATTATGCACCCACACGTTGACGTTTCCTGTATCCATGGAAATTCCATCATCAGGGAACAACATGAGCCCGAGGTTTCTTACTTCCACATTCCCTACGTATCTAAGGAGCAATCCCCACTCATAAGCATAAGCGTCGTCTCCGATCCCTTCGATCGTCATATTCATTTCCGAGTAATTGTTTTTGCCTTTTACTTGAAGGTAGCCGCTGCTATTCAGCTGTCCGCTCATGTCGTCATCGGTAACTTTTCCAATAAACCGGATCGCAAGAGGGGTTGTATCATAGCCTTTTTGTCTTAGCGTCAAAATCTCGCCGATCCCCACGCCCGTTTGAACCCCGCCTGAGCTATTGATTTTCACATCAAGGGTTACGGTTCGTGCCGTCTCGGAGGTCACATAAATAACTTGTGCACCATCTTTAAGCGTACCGTCATCATTGTAGGCACCCGAGCCAGTCCCGTATGGCGAGTCTGAGGAAAAAGCAAATCCGGATCGATCATGCAGCGCTACGGATAGGTTATTCGAAACGACACTTACCGTTGAACCGTCCGTCAGCCTGGCTTCAACCCTCATTACATAGTTGCCGGGCGCAAGGCCTACGGCATCCGCTCTCCAATAGGAAGGGTATTGTCGGATCAGCTCATTATCCAGTTGTTGATAGCCGGAATCCGGCGCATTGGCGTGTTTCACGTAGACATTGTATCCCTCCGCATTACTCACGGGTGACCATTCTATATACGCCGTTTCATTCCAGCCCCCGCCGCCGATAATCGAAAGACCGGCAGCATGGACCGTTGTCTTATTCACCCATCCTCCCGCTATGAGAGATAGCGCCAGAGAAAACAACAACACCATGCCGGTTACCTTTGCAACGCTGTTCTTCATTTCATCTCCTCCTTTTTTTATTCACTTGTGCTTTTGTAACCGCTTGCAATAAATTGGAGCTTTCTTATCAGCCTCCTCGCTTATGGACCATGTTTGTCAAAACCAATCAATGTCCTTATTTAAAATCAACAAATTTTGGAATTCCATCCACAGCTTATCAGCTTCGAAAACAGTTCCGAAACAATCATTTTGTTATAACCTGCGCATTCCGCGATATTCTGAGTTAATGATTATAGGTCGTGGAAATGACACTTACTCTGGACAACCTCCATGCCGGGCTGGTCGTGAACGGCTGAAAGCTGCAGATACAAGGCGTAGAGCGGGCTATATTTCAGGCTTAAACCGGACGCAAAAACGAAAAAGCGACCGGTTAAGGTCAACTTCCCGGTTGTATGGCTTCTGCTGACTTCTCTCAGCGAGCTGTACTCTGTCTTTCGGGATCCTATATCCTACTCCACGTCTGTGATATCTCCCCGGGTAAGAGTGGTAACCTTCCCCTCATCCATCTGCCACATCTAGCATGATGGAATTCGGGCAGTACTGGACTTTACTTTGCATTGCAAGCTCGTCCGTCCCATCACGCCCTCTATGTGGATTTCTGTTCGTCAGACGGAGGATTTGCCTCCGGCCTCCTTCAGATTCGGCCTAACGGCCGACACCCTTGCTTTTTTGGCTAACAGTTCCTACTGCCAAGCCTGTAGCGGACTTTCACCGCCAAGCTCTCGCCCATGCCGGGCGCACAATGAAAAAGCCACCAACCCGAACACGGGCTGATGACTTGCGCATGATTTTATGAAGAGCCGTGGCTTGGCAGGATATACGGCATGCCGCATTAAAGCTTACCCGCTATGTAACGGCGTAAGCTTTTTTGTATTATTGTTATTCAGTTCGGCAGCAATTAGCCGCGTACAGATTCCATCATGATGATACCGCCATCCAGCACTATTAAAGTCCATCGATTTGCGTTATTTGAGGACACTGGTTCCGCTATTTCCTTGTTTATACCGATCTCGCAGCAATATGCGGACAAAAGATCCGTTATTCCGGGATTTTTCGCGGATTAATCCGTGATCATGATACAATAGCGGATCCTCTGTCCGCGTGAACTCCAGAATAGGCCGATTCCCGTAAAATAACGAATCCTCCGTCCTCGTGATCTTCTTAATGTGCGAATTTCAGCATTTAGCATGCCTCTTCCGTCCGCATAAAGCGAGAATGGGCCGATTCCCGTAAAATAACGGATCCTCTGTCCTCATGATCTTCTTAATGGGCGAATTTCAGCATATTGCAGGGCCTTCTCTGCCCGCATAAACATGAGAATGGGCCGATTCTGTAAATAAGGGATCTCCATCCACTTGCCCACGGAAAGCGATGCTTTCTTGTTCAGGCAGTTTAACGCCACCATTCGTGATCTCTTGTACCTGCGCCCAAGACGGCTTCGCCGTTCCAGCTGTAATTCCGGACCTCCCCGGCAATCTTCCACAGAGAAGGACAACTGTTATACATCCAGTCTAACGGCTCCGCTGCCGGAAGCGGACGGGAAGCAGCCTCAAAGGCCTGCCGCACCTCCCGCTTCTGCAGCAAGCTTAACTCCTTCTGGTCGACCGACACGAAGAGCGGCGTGCCGCTGTTTGCCAGCAGATCGAGCCACTGGCGATTGAATTCCCAAGGAACGCCGGAGGTGATGCCTACGCAATCCGCATCATGGCTGAACAAGGTTCCATGCTGAGGCATTCGGAAGGCCAGCGTATTCACGCCCATTCTGCGCGTTCTTTCCCACGATCTGCCGCTGGTATCATCTCCGGTGCGCTGAATTTCAAACAAGCCTGCCGCCAGATGCCCAATCGTATTGCAGCCGATAATCAGACTGTCTTTCGAAGCCTCAGCAATCGTCCGGTACAAGTCGAGGACGATTTCGGCGGTGGTGCGGGTGGTATCCCCCAAGGCGTACGGCAGTGCATGGGCTTTTCCCTTCATCTGAAACCCCCATTGCCCAAACAGATCGAAGGTCGAAAAATCATGCTTGATCAGCTCATAACCCCATTCATTCATCCGACTCATCGTGTCCGCGACATATTCCAGCACATCCGGGCAGCTCGGATCTAAGAAATGCCCGCCTTTCGTGTAACGGATCCAGGATTCCGGCACCTTCTCCTGCGTCAGCAGTGGACGACACCAGATGCCGGGTCTAACGCCAGCCTGCTTCATTTCATCCGCTAGTCCAGCCATGTCGGGAAAACCACGATTTCCTATCCATGGACCACCGTTACAGGTGCCGGAGCTGATCTGCCAGCCGTCATCGATGACCATGAACGGACGATTCGTTAAGCCCTCCGCCATGGCGGAAATAAACCGCGAATCTTCTACTATTCGATGGTGGGAGCTCTTGCCGTAGGCATAATACCAGTTGTTGCCCCCATACACCGGAACGCTCGGCAGCACCGGCTGCTCGCACATGGAGCTGCACAGCATCCGGGTCGTCTCATACGGCGTCATGTTCTCGCCTCCATGGACCTGCACGAGCTCGGCGAATTTGAGAATCCGCTTTCCAAGGGTGACGCCTTGACTGCCGCTGCTTACATCCGCCGTCAGCGTCACGCCATCGGCGTCCACCTGCCAGCAGCACATCGATCCCGCCCCGGTTTTCACTCCGAACCCGGCCGTCGATGAGCCGTCGTGAATCATGAAATACCATGGCATCGCGCGCTCCGGCTGCAGGCCGGACCAGCCCATGTCTCCGTAGCCGCGTTCCCAGTGATCTCCGAACAGCGTTACCGGTTTCGCGAAGCGGTGGTTCCAACGAATGCGGATGGTATGCACCGCCAGCTTTGTAGATTCCAGATAAAGTCCCATATCCGCTGCCGTTTCCCGCTGCTTCATGGTCACCGCGACGTGTCCCGCGCTCCACACCGAATCCGCCGCAGGCATCAGCTTCTCCCAGCCCTGTTCGGTCTCGGCCAGCACCAACGAAGGTGAATTGAATATATTAAAATCCAACCTCTTCACTTCCTTCCAAGCTTGTTAACGTGTTGACAAGGTTATCCCTTGATTCCTGTCATCGCAATGCCTTCAATGAAGTACTTCTGGGCGAAAAAGAAAAGGATGAGCACCGGAGCGCTGACCATGGTCGCAGCTGCCATCATCGCTCCCCAATCGCCGTCCCCGTACTGGTTCTGGAAAGAGCTGAGCCCTACCTGCACGGTACGAAGCTCGTCGCTATTCGTGACGATCAGCGGCCAGAAGAAATTGTTCCATGTCCCCATAAACGTGAATATCCCCAGCGTCGCTACAGCCGGCTTCAGAAGTGGTGTTACGATCGAAGCCAGTATACGCATATGACCTCCTCCTTCAATCAGGCCCGACTCAATCAGCTCTGTCGGGATGCCCGTAATGAACTGCCTCATCAGGAAGCAGCCGAAGGCGCTGGTAAGACCGGGAATGATCAGGCCTGCATACGTATCCACCCAGTTCATTTGCGAAAGAATCATAAATACCGGAATGATCGTTACCTGCGAGGGTACCATCATCGTCCCGATGTAAGCCAGGAAAAGCGTCTTTCTCCCCTTGAATTCCAGCTTGGAAAAGGCATATCCGCTCGCAACGGACGTGATCAGAACGCCTGCCACGGTACTCACTGTATAGAAAACAGTATTCAAAAAGTATCTATTCCAGGGTGCCATCTCCCAAGCCGTTTTGTAGTTGGACCAGGCAAATTCGGTAGGAATCCACTTGGGGGGATACACGAATACCTCTCCCGGCGTTTTGATTGAAGTCGTAATCATCCAAACTAATGGCAGCAGGGTGGTCACAACCGTCAAAAACAGGATCACGTACACGACAAGCATCCCGATTATGTGTGTTGGTCTTCTCATCCGTTAAACCTCCTGCAACTCAATCCTCTTTCTTCTGATACGAGTTCCACTGCCAGATCGTGATGGCGAACAGCAATATAAACAGCAGCACGCTCACCGCCGAAGCCCTGCCGATTTTGAAGAACTCAAACGCATATTGGTAGATATAGTAGGCAATCATATTCGTCTGGTTCATCGGTCCGCCGTTCGTCAAGGCATAAATTTCGCCGAAGGTCTGGAAGGAACCGCTGATCGACGTAATCAAAATAAAAAATGTGGCTGGTCTCAGCCCCGGAATCGTAATGCGGAAAAATTTCTGGACGGCATTCGCGCCGTCGATTTCCGCAGCTTCATATAAGGATCTGGATACGCCTTGCAGCGCAGCCAGGTAGATGACCATGTTATAGCCGAACGACTTCCAGATCGAGAAAATGATGACCGACAGCATCGCCGTATCCGGCGAGACAAGCCATTGAAAGGGATGGCTCGGGTTTCCGACCCCTATTTTCTCCAGAAAATAATTCAGGAGTCCGTAACTCGGTTCATAAATCCATATCCAAACCTGCGCCACGGCGATAATCGGCAGGATGGAAGGAAGAAAGAATGCCGCACGCATGAGCTTTCGGCCTTTGATTTTGCTGTTGAGCAGCACGGCCACCACGATCGCAATAGCCATGGAGAAGGCCACCGTAAATATCGTAAACACGGTCGTATTAACGATGGACTTAGTGAACACGGGATCCGCAAAGGATTGCGTGTAGTTATCCAGACCCACGAGCGTGAATTGATTCGCGAATAAATCGACCTCGGTAAAACTCAAATAAAACGAATAAAATATGGCGAACAGCGTAAATACCGCGATCCAGATGACATTTGGCGCGATCAGCATCCATGCGACCGCCGCATCCTTGCCGAACATACGCTTAAACCGTTTCATGTTTGCACCACCTCGCACGCGCTTAATCAGGAAAGAAGGAAGGAGACGGATGACGTATTATTACACCCAATCTCCCGCTCCTGAGCCTATTTAGATGAGGACCATGTTTTCAATAATGGCTTGCTTTCCTCATACGCTTTTTTCATGGCCTCTTCAGCCGTTTCTTTGTTATGCATGGCAGCTTCGATATGCGAAGTGATAACTTCGGTAATCTCCGTAAGAGTGAGCACGTTGAAAGGCTGGTATCTGCCGTACTGGTACCCGTCGATATGAACCTGAATATCCGGATTCTCTTTGACGAAGTCCTTCCAAACGGCGGCATCCGAACTGCTCTTGCGAATCGGAATCGAACCGTAACCGACCGCGAATTCAGCCGTTTTTTCCGGCGTGGACAACCAGGTCAGAAAATCCCAGGCCGCCTTTTCCTTTTCGGGAGTCGTTTTGAAAATGAAATTGTTCGTGCCGCCCAAAATCGTCGCCTTGCCTTTCGTTCCTTCCGGCAGCGGCGCAATGCCGTAATCCAGCTTTTCGTTGGCGTTCAGCGTTGGGATCGACCAAGGCCCCGATATGCTCATGGCGATCATGCCGGACTGGAATCCGTTCTGCGGCGGCGATAGGCTGGCCACTTTATGCTTGTTGATCAGGTCGGCGAAGAACTGGGTTGCGGCAATGCCGCCTTCTCCGTTAAACTGCAGCTCCGTACCTTCCGCATTGACATAGTCGCCCCCGGCCTGCCACATAAAGGGTGCCCAAGCGGCATCCAGCGCTCCGCCCTGCGTCGTCGGCAGGGACATTCCCCATCTCTTTTTAGCTGGATCCGTCAGCTTCTGTGCCGCTTCGACCAGCTCATCCCAAGTTTTCGGCGGGGTAAGGCCCGCTTCTTCAAACAGCTTCTTGTTGTAATAGAGCGCACGATTGTTCGTCTCGATCGGAATACCGTAGGTTACTCCGTCAAAACGCACGTTACCGTCAATCAGACCGTTCAGGAAATCATCCTCATTCCACTTATCCGGCTCGGCCTGGATGTATTCATCCAGCGGTTTGACGACATCCTTCAGCGGTCCGAGCCACATCGGCCACATCAGCATCCCGACTTCCGGCAATGCATTGCCTGCAGCCGCCGCGGTTAATTTGGTCACCATATTGTCCGTGTCCACGAATACGAGCTTTACCGTGGCGCTGGACTGCGATTCGTTATACTGCTTAACGATATTTTCTAAAAATTTCGCGCTCTCTCCGGATGCACCATGCCAGGCCGTAATCGTCACTCTTTTACCTGCAGCCGGCTGATCCGTACCGGAAGCTCCCTCTTTGCCCGAAGATCCGGAGCACGCCGATAATAGGGCCAATAGCATAGCTGCAATCAGCGTTAATGCAAGTCCTTTGAAGTTTTTGATCACTCGAAGACCCTCCCATTCGTAAATCTCGCGCAACTCTTTTTTCGATGCGCTGTTCTGCAGTGCAGCGCATGAATAAAGCGTTGATTAAAAACTGATTTTACTGTAGATTAACGGTACCGTATCTACTTTTGACAGAAAACCCAGTATTGTAAGCACTTACATTGAATGTGATGAGTTCATGATATACAAAATCCCTCGGCTGGAACACCGACGAATCTTAGCATTAGGGTGGAAAAATCTTAGGTGCTTTAGGTACAGGAGGTTAGGCTTTGATTGGAAAAACGCATTTTTTCAATTATTTATACCGCAGGACGGTCGCTTACATCGTCTGTTCCGTCATCGTGATTACCGTTCCCCTGCTCATCATGCTTTCGGTCTACTCCAGGAACGAGATCATGAAATACAATAACGAAGCCATCAGCCTCATTAACGATCAACTGGATTCGTTCTTTCGGTCGGTGGAAAACACGCAAAACATCATTACGACCGACAACAGCGTCGTTCTGCCGCTTACGCTCTATTACGCGGTTCCCAATTACGATTCCAGCGCTGCCACCCATGCGTTCCGCAGCATGTCCACCACGCTGAAGAACATGACCATGTTTCAGGACGGACTGCAGTTTTGCGTCGTGGGTCAAAAAGGACATTTGCCCGTCAATTCAACGAAAGAAGACATTAACGATAACTTTATCCCGAGGGACGCCGGTTGGTACGAGACATTCGAACAAAATCCGGAGAAGAGCCAGATTTTCTTCAATAATGAGCGTGATTACTATATCTCGGCCGAAAAAGCCATCTCCATCATCAAACCGATTCCCGACATCCAGACCCGAAAGCCGATCGCTTATGTCATCATGGATATTACCTACCCGGATTTCAGGGATATGGTCGAACGGATTCATCCATCGATTCCGATCCGGATTCACGATCCGTCTGGAGAGATCTTGTTCAGCAATATGGCCCCTGAGAGTCAGCCGTCCTCGTCAGACAGCAAGTTGTTCAGCCGCCAGATTTCGCCGTTTACGGGCATCACGATCGAGAGCTACGTGCCGGAGCAGCTTTTTATCAAGCAGATTAGCATGATCATCGTGGTCATTCTGGCGATCATGGCTGTGTATCTGTTCATTATTTTCATCATTTCGCTTGTTTCCATGAAGCGGTTTACACGCCCAATCTATTTGCTGATGAAAGCCATGAAGCAGGTGTCCAGAGGCAATTTGGAAGTTACCGCAGACTATCAGGGAAACATCATCGAGCTTCATGACCTCAAAAATTCCTTCAATATTCTCGTTGCCGGCACCAAGGACCTCCTGAAGGAAAACTACGAAATGAATCTTTTGAAGACGCAGGCGGAGCTGGATGCCCTGCAGCAAAAAATCAATCCGCATTTTCTATATAATGCCCTGGAGACCATCTCCAGCCAGGCGATCATCGACGGCTCCAAAACCGCCAGCATCATGTGCCAAAAGCTCGGAGCTCTGTTTACCTACAGCCTTCAGCCTCAGGACATCGTGACGCTGGAGCAGGAAATCAGGCATCTGAAAGATTATGTGTATATCGCCGAGATCAGCTCTTTTTATCCGCATATCCACGTGGACATGAGCCTCCATCCAGATACGCTGCACCAGCTCATACCCAAAATGGCGCTTCAGCCCCTGCTCGAAAACTGCTTCAAGCATGGGTTCGGCAAACAGCCGGGCAATTCCCCCTTGATCCAGATCCAGAGCGGCATTCAGGATGGCTATGTCCGCATCGCAGTGAGCGATAACGGCAAGGGGATGTCCTCCGATGAACAGATCCGTTTGAGAGAAAGCCTGAGACAGGTGGAGAAAAGAACGCTGGCTTCTCCAGACACCTCCATCGGGCTGCGACATGTCCATTCCCGACTCGCTTTATTCTATGGGGATTCCTACGTTATGGACTTTCAATCCGCCCCTTTACAGGGAATGCGAATGGTATTATTAGTTCCGATCCGAAAGGAAGATGCTTATGTATAAAGTCATAATCGCGGACGATAACCCTATTATTTGCAAAGCCCTGGAGAGTCGCATTCCATGGGACGAGCTTGGCCTGGAGCTTTGCGGCGTTTGCCATGACGGCAGCGATGTTCCGGATCTGATTAGAAGCCAAGCGCCGCATATCATGATCACGGATATCAAAATGCCCATCCTGGACGGAATCGCGCTTATCGAGCAGCTGCGCTCCCACAGGTATCCCCTGCAAATCATCATCATCTCCGGCTATAACGATTTTATATATCTGAAGAAAGCTATCGATTATGACGTGGCAGGTTATTTGTTGAAGCCGATTCAGGACGAAGAGCTATTGAACAGTTTGCAAAAAGTGATCGGAAATTTAAAAGAGCAGGAAACATTCTCGCAAATGAGCCGCTCGGCCCGTATCCTTGAGATGCTTGAATCCAAGCGGATCGCCAGCGGGCTATTGTCTGCCATCATTCGGGGGGCTGATTCCTGCATACAATCAGGTGAAGCTTTAGCTGATCTTTCTTTTCCTTCCTCCTACCAATGGCTCCTGTTTCAACTGCCGCTTCAAGAGGATGGGAGATTATGCGAATTCTCCATCGAAGATATCCTGGAGTTTGAAGATGCCCTCCGTCATTCTTATCGTCTGGCATGCCATCTATTCCTTCCATCGGACACCATGCTCGCTGTCATTTCTCCATATGAACATTCCGATTCGGTTACGGACCTGGTTTCGCAGCTACTTCGGGAAGACGGTATTCGATCTTCGTATGCGGCCAGCAAGCCCTTTCGGTCGCTGTCCGGCATGCAGCTGGAGCTAATGGAAACGATCAGCGGTTTATACGGGCAGCTGTATCCCGGCCGATTCACGGCAGCCCCTGCAGGGCATGCCCCTTTCTTGACCCTGAAGGATCAGCAGGCCATCGGCATGCATCTCTCCTTGCATGATTACAAAGGCGCACTCGCTTATGTTACCGAACAGCTCGATCAATGCCTCGCCTCAGCTCCGACACCTGGTCAACTCGATACCTTCATCAAAACCGTGATCAAGTGGTATTCGGATTATGACGCTGCCTATTATGACATGCAGGAGCAGATGGATGCAGCACTGCTGGCCGCGCTTGCCTTTTCCTCGAGACAGGACATGCTGGACGCGGTGGCCCCAATGGCAGAACCGGCCTCCGATTCGGGAAGCAAAGCGACGTACGTCATCCAGTATATCGAGAATCATCTGAATCAGCCCTTGACCTTGAACATGCTGAGCAAAATCTTTCATCATAACAGCATCTACCTTGGACAGCTGATCAAAAAAGAAACGGGAATGCCGTTTAATCAGCTGGTGAACAAGCTGCGCGTCGAGCGGGCCGAAGAGATGCTCCGCCGCAATCCCGATGTGAAACTGGCGGATTTGGCCTATCAGCTGGGCTTCTCGGACAGTAAATACTTTTCCAAGGTTTTCAAGAAAATTACGGGAAGACCGCCAAGCCAAAGTGCGGAGTCCGAAATGTAGAAAGGGTGCCACACCGATCTTCGGACCCTTGGAACACCCCTTTTTGCCAAGACCGAAACCGTAACACGCTTAAATACTAGCGGGGGTACTCCTAAAAAATTATAAATAGGCAAATGAACCTCAACCGATGGGTTCATTTGCCTATTTAAAAATGGAGAAAACCCGCTCAGTGAGCGGGTTCTATGCATGGAGGCGTCGCGGCTGTGTAAAACCACAATTCACCGCCAAGTATTCCATTTCGTTACTCGTCTATCAAACACCAAGTACTAGGTTTGTATAAAAGAGAGCTTCTAAAGCTCTCTATGGGCTGGCTGCATCATCCCTTGAGTGGGGTGATCCTCTGGGTACTCGTAATATTGCGACTGAACGGGCGCATGGATTTGTGCTTCCATCGGCGGCACTGACGGCTGCTGATAGGGCTCATCCACATACATGATTCTACGCAGAATTTGCATAAGCCCATTCACAACGCGCAGCGCAACCCAGAACAGGATAAGGCCAACGCCTACGTACAGCAGGTATTGCTGATTATAGGTCCAATCGATATGAAAATAACTGAACAAGCTATTCTCCAAAATATCAAGCTGCAATTCATTCATCAAAATGATATGCACGACCGGAAGAGCAATCAATCCGAGTCCCAGTGAAATCACCGTTACCATAATAACAAAGAATACGATGCCTGTAACAAATCTTAGTAATACGAGCAGCAGATTTCGAATAAAGAGCGCTCCGTCAAATCCGCTAACCATTCGTTTCAACCAATTCTGCCCAGCTTCAGACTGGTGATTGTAGGTATACGATACAGTAGGATTAGGTAAACCTAAAATTTGTCTAATCATGCTTTGTTCAAAAATCACAATCCCATTCAACAGCTTAGCTACTCCAAAAAACAGCGGTATTCCGATAAATATCGGAGTCAAACCGATGGATAATGTAAGTCCCGTTATCGCTACTGTAAAATAAATAATCCCTAACGGGAGAGATAGCAATAAATAGAGAATCGTTGCATAGGTTTTCGGATTAAAAAGCACCCAATTCACCTTGCCTGCCCGCGACATTGCAGTCGCTTCTGTTGCCTTCATATTCAAACACCCCTTATGGCTTTCATAAGTCACGCTCCGAGTTATAAATCCATTATATCCGCGTTATTTGGCTGACATAACCGTCTTAGGGGGTATCTGAACCTAGACTTTAGGCTAGGAATGGGCCTGGCTCTGATGAACTTATTGAAGCGAAGACACTATGACCAACTCGCCGAACGACATTTAAACACAATATTAACTATAGTGAAAAATCGGTAACGCCCTTCTTATAGGCATACTTCAGAGTATAGGTTTCTTCTTCTTTTCCATAGGGCATGGTAGCCATTTTTATGCGGGTATAATCAAGCCGACTCTCTTTTATCACTCTTTTTACCAAGGCTATACCCCGTTCTTCCTCCGTAACAACACAAAATATATTAAGCGCATACTTCTTCGGGTCGGAAATGCATGTCCCCATATCAAAGCCGTCGACATGGCCTAAATCGGCATCCGCTAGAGATAATTCTAAATATTCCATTACTTTTTCTCTTAACCAGTGGTCGCGCTGGCTGCCTTTTGCACTTTTCAGAGGATACTGTACCACTAACCAGAATTTTTCGCTCATTCCAATTCACCAGCCAATCTTCAGTTAATGTGGACATTTCGGGTTATTATACCACAAATGGAAAAGTCACCAACCCGAACATCGGCTGATGACTTTTGCATACATTTTATGGACAATTCATACTTCTAAATCAGCAAATAATCTTTGAGTGGGGAATGGAACCTCTGTCCTTTCAATTTTTGTAGGTGGCTTCAAGTTCCTTTAAATCCTCGTCAGAAATGTCTTGGTAAGCCCCGTCTTGTTGGGGAAAAGCCAAACTCGCGATGATGTCTGCCTTGAACGTCAATCCTCCATTCCCGTTGTCTCGCTCCGGCGAGATCCTGACCAGAACCATTCCGGACGAATACCCATCCTGTTTACGAACGACGGTGACCCATGAGGTTCCAATTTCGGCGAGATCAGCAGGAGGATCCCCGCAGAGAGGGCTCCAGTAAAATTGCTCTCCCGCTTTCCTTGAGGTTCCCGTCTTGCTCATGCTTTCAAGCCTGCCTTTGATTTCCGCGCATAAGTAGTCGGTATCGCCTGATATGTCATACGTGATTTCATCACTGCCGCTCAGTTCAAACGGAATGCCCCGAGTGACGCTGATAGCCGGTGACCATCCTTTATTCCAAAGTATGGCGATCATTTCTTCCGCAGGTACGTTTACAACCTCCGGCTTCACATCTTCCTCCGTCTTCGGAGCGCACCCGGCGCCAAGCAGAATCAATCCCAGGCCCGCACAGATGAACAGTAATTTAAGTCCGCCGACTTTGATTATGTTGGACATCAACCCGGCACCTCCTGTGTACGAATAAGGGTAAAATCAACTTCAAATCACCGATAAATTGAAAAGGAAATTCCTTTGAATCCAAAACCTCCAAGAAAAACAATTCCATTCCTTAGGATTATCTCTTGACGCAGGCGACTACTGGAAAAGAATCGCCTTTTTCACTCAAATTGAAAAATCAATCTTGTCAGGCTGTGGACCGACGTTTTTAGGCCAATAGATGATGTAATAAATGGAGCTATTGTAGGTGATGTCTCCTTGATAACTTACATTATTGTAGGAATATTCATTTGTCCAAGTTTTATACCCAGGCGAAGAATAATTCCATCTCAAAGGATTCGTCCCTCCTGGCTTATGAGTCCAATCCGAAGCCGTCGTCGTTCCTTTCATGAAATGGTAATCGACGCTTCCTTTTCGGATTGCCACCACACGTTCATAATTAGCCAACGATGATGGTTTAGTCGCTGTCTTATAACCCCAATATCCAAGGGCCTCCAGATCATCAACGACTAAATCTGCCATACTTGCAATCGATAGATTCATGTTGAAGCTCTGATTGGAATGATAGCCCGGATTTTGAAAGACATGCACGCCTATGGAATACCCGTAGCAATTATATCCTGTATAGCTGTTCGACCATGTTCCTATTACCGTACTATCTTTTAACGTATAGTTCGCTATAGCAGATATGCTTTCTTGCCCGGACACATCCAGGATTCTCTTGGCCAGCTCCGCTAACTCCGTATAGTTATACGGTATGCGGTCTACGGTCGTTACTCCTCGTTGAATATCAGCTACGATCGTTTTTACGGCATTTACCGTATACTCGTCCTGTTCAAATGCTTCAGGCAATACGAGTCCATTTTCTAAAAGGGCGTCTAACTGTTCTTCACCGCTTAAATACGACAGCTTTTCGATTGCAACCGGATCACTATCGGCGTTGGCCTGGGCTGCCGGTATAAAGGAAATGAATAGTATGACGAGCGCTAATAACCCAGAAAGTGTTTTTAAACTTTTTTTCACAAGCGTTCCTCCTAATATTGAATTGAAATTTGCTTTATTTTCCTATGTATTGACTGATTTGAGAGCCGCGCACCAAAGTCCTCTTGTTTTAAATAGCAAAAAACTGTTGTATTATTCCATAATATGGGTCACCTCCTGTTATTTAGTATATACTATTTTAGATAAATTGGAATATTTTCCCTCGAAAATCTATTATTTGAACTCATATCAAATTAAAAGATTGCCCAATGATAAAAAGACGTTCTTCTTTTAACTTATACAGAACCATAAATACAACGAGAAAAAACCCGCTCAATGAGCGGGTTTTTATGGGGTATGAAGGGAGAAGGTATAGTATCACATCGGCTTCTACGAGCAGTTTTGATGTCACCCAAGAAACTCCCCGGTACATGGGCAATGAAGAGCGAGAGCATATTTAGTATTTTGAGAGCTCGGAGACATTGCCTCTTCACAGCAAGAAAAGCGACCGATAACGGTCGCTTTTCTGATGGTATGTATGGAGGCGAACCGTGGCTATGCAAATCCACAATTCGCCGCAGTGTATTGATTAGGTTACGGTATGCTAAGCAGCGGATCATAAAAAAGAGAGCTTCTAAAGCTCTCTATGGGCTGGCTGCATCATCCCTTGAATGGGGTGATCCGCTTACCTCCATACCTCGGAGTTCTCCTTAGTCCAACCATCCCTTGCTACGTGCGATATCGATTGCCTCGATCCGTGTATTCGCCCCAAGCTTCCCAATCGCCTCTGACATATAGTTACGTACCGTTCCATAGGATAGAAACAGCTGTGCTCCAATATCTTGAAGAACTAAGCCTTGGGCAGCCAACTTCATGACTTCACGCTCCCTGGGTGATAATGGACATGGATCATCCCATACCGCGAGCGATAATTCTGAATTGATGACACGTTTCCCATCATAGACCCGACGAATCGCATCAGCCAGTTCCTCACTGCCCGTATCTTTAAGAAGATATCCATAAACTCCTGCCTGCATAGCCCGCTGGAAATATCCAGGACGCGCGAATGTCGTCAAGATGATGACACGACAAGCTGACTTATTTTTTTGAATTAATTCCGCAATATCTAACCCCGTTTTCAGCGGCATCTCAATATCCAGAACAGCTACATCGGGTTCATATTGCTGAATCATGGATATCACTTCTTCCCCATTTTCAGCTTGACCGACTACTTCAATATCATCTTCTAACGAGAGTAACGTTGCCAGTGCTCCCCTTAATAACTTTTGATCTTCTGCCAAAACAATACGAATCATTTAAGCACTACCTACCTTTTCATTTCGTATTACCCTAGGTATATGTAAGGTGACTTCCGTCCCCTTGCCTGAGGATGAGGACAGCGACATACGCCCGTCGATCATAACCAACCGTTGCCGTAATCCGGCGAGGCCATTACTGCTAGTATAGAATTGATCCATATCTGCCCCAATACCGTCATCACGTACCGATACACGAACTTCCCCTTCCTGAATGTCGAGAAGAACGTTGCAACTTGTTGCTCGGCTATGTCGAACCACATTCGTAATCGTCTCGCGAAAACACATCGCCAAAATCGTCTCCTGCAAGGGTGTTAACGGAAGCGGATTGTTCACTAATGCGTCTTCCGTCCCTACATTAGAAGGTCTGGGATCTGAAACCGATTGATATTGAAATAAAAGCGGTATGCCCGCTGCTGAACATAACGATACAGCATGCTTATATTCATCAGCGAGATATGTAACTTTCATCTCCGTAACCAATTCACGCATTTGTTTCAAGGCTGCGCGTGCCGTTTCTCGTATTTCACGAGCCTCTTCTATCGCTCTCTCGGGATGGCGATTGACCAATTTCTCCACGACTTCCCCTTTTAGTGCGATTAATGACAGCGTATGTCCCAACGTATCATGTAATTCACGTGCGATCCGCTGGCGCTCCTCCTGCTGTGCCATTCGTTCAGCAGTTTCTGCCCGCAACCGCGCAGACTTCTGTTGAAACCTGGTCGAGGTTCGTATAATATACGGCAGAATACAGATGCCAAACATAGGCACCAGCCCTATCCATACTAGGCTGCCCATCCGATCCAAGTAAGGAACAGCGATAAATCCCATAGCTACAGTGAAAACGATCGTTATAGAGAGTAATATCGGCAGCTTTTGTTTGCTCAGCGGAGCAGCTATCATAAAACCTATAAACGTATACATAGGGTGAAATACAGCTGCTAAAATTAGAAGTATACCCACCTGAACGATCAATATTGGCGTGGCCCACTTTAAATAAAAGTAGGATTGTCGAAACGAAAGAACGAATATGCCTAACAGAACAAAGCCAAGCCACTGTATACTTGATGGCTCATAAAGTAAAAAGTACATGGGTATCATTACATTTGTTAACAAAATATAAGGAGCGACTCCTTCCGATTTTGGAAAGAGACGCCACTTTTCCCTATTCAATTAGACCGCATCCCGTCGATTATATATATAGATTGATAGTAGCATAAAGAGGAGACCGCATCCTGTCAAAATTATGAAATCCATACTTGCCGGAGTTTTTCCAGCAATCATATTCCATGCCCCATTGGCGTAACGGTGAGATGGAAGCCATTCCCCGATAGAGCCCATCCAACTTGGCAAAGTACTAAGCGGCATCCATAGCCCCCCCACAATGGCAAGCCCCATCTGTAATACATTTCCGATGGCAACGGAGGTATTCGCATTTTTAAGCGTTCCTAACAAGGCACCAAGCGCCAGAAAAGATATGCTCCCAATCCATAACCATAATCCGCATAAAATCCATTGCCCGGCTGTCAATTGTATATCATGAACAAGGCCAGCAGATAAAAATATTACAACAATGACGATCAAGTGAACAGCCATTTGCGATACAATTTTGCTGCCAATCCAGACTGCAGGAGATAGTGGAGTTAGCTTCAACAAGCGTACCCACCCATCTTGGTGCTCGAACGATAGACGGATACCGAATTGAGATACGGCTGTACCAATCAAACTGAATGCAGTCATCGACATCAATGAAAAGACACCCCAAGTTGTTGATTGAATCGATTTATCTACCCCATTCATACTTGCAAATAAAAAGTAGAAAGCAAGCGGCATCGCAATGGAGAAGAGTAAGAAAAATGGACTGCGGATAATTCGTATACTTTCTGCTTTGGTTTGGGCAACAAACATATGTAACATGGCTATTTTCCTCCTAAAAATGTTTATTATTTATTTGAGCCTGTAAGACTTCGGAATGTATCTTCTAAGCTGGCTGATTGTATATCAATATCGGAAATTCCCCATTCAGACTGCATCAGTGTAAATAACAATACATCGGTCTCTTGGGCATACAGACGAATTCGCTCGCCATTGCACTCTGCCTTTTCCACACCAGGTAATGTGAGCCATTCCTGCTCAGCTGGCGCGTTCGCCGCTCGAAATGAAACGGTTCTAAGTGCTGTTTGAGCCTTTAAACGTTCTGGAGTCCCTTCCGCAACAACCTGTCCACTGGCGATGACTGCGATGTGATCTGCGACAGCATCAGCTTCATCTAAATGATGTGTGGTTAAGAGCACCGTACGTCCGTCATTTGACAGCGCTTGGATGGTGTCCCAAAAGCGACCACGAGCCTCGATATCCATTCCGACGGTGGGTTCATCCAGCAGGAGAAGCTCTGGATTTCCCGCCAAGCTTTGGGCGAAGGCTAATCTACGGCGTTGTCCTCCAGACAGGGAGGATGCGCGTCGTTTCTGATCCGCGTGCAGACCCGAAATGTCTAACAATCGCTCTAGCGACATCGGATTACGATAATAACTGCGGAACAATTGAAGCACTTCTTTGACCGTAAGTCCATCTGCTGCTTTAACATCCTGCAAAAGCGCCCCAACGCGCTGCCGTAATTCTTTTGTTCCAGACGGGACCCCTAAGACTCTGACTTCTCCTGATGTTGGCTTGATCATTCCGAGTATCATAGAAATGGTTGTTGTCTTGCCTGCCCCATTCGGTCCGAGCAATGCTGATATTTGACCTTTCTCAAATGATAGATTCATATGATCAACGGCGCAGTAATCGCCGAATTTCTTTACTAGATTTATACATTCAATCGCCTTTGTCATTTTGTCCTAACCTCCGCTAATTTCTTCTTTCGTTACTTGATGTCCTCATTATATTGGAAAAGCGCGAGAATCAATTAGTGTGGGTTGTCACAAGCCGGTTATGACAAATGTCAGAAAAAAAGAAAGCAAAAAAAGAAGGACCTCTAGGTCCTTCTTATGCATAACTGCATTTGACACTCTTTGAGTGAGGTGTCTTGCTTTGCAAACTTATGGCTAAGGATTTTGCATTTTTAAACGTACACAGCAAAACCACAACTTCATGTGGTTGTGGTTTTACATGGTCAGAACGAGAGATGGAAGTAGATTTCCCGAATCTGCTATCCATCACCTCAATCTTCCGCCTTTGGCGAAGATGCTTATTCTAGCACTGGTTAATATTTGTTCGTTATAATGGACTGCACCTTAGAATGGATACAAAAAAGCCGAAGATTTTACTGTAGATATGGTTAATCATCAATTCGATCGTTAAAAACGGGTGCAATCATTGAAGCTCATTAGATCACGATTCCCGAATCATAAATCTACGCTTTACTTACGTGTCCCTTTTTCATTAGACGATGTTTGTATTTAGCTTTAAAGATACGCCAGTAGAGCTTCATAAGATTTGGAACAAGGTTCGCGTTTTCTTTGAGATAGGATAATGCATAACGGTCTCCTCGTTTAGTGTTGCATTCGCTGCATGAAGCGATCAGGTTATGCGGAAGATCCGAGCCGCCTTTGCTTGCAGGGATAACATGGTCCACTGTCGTGGCGTATCGTCCGCACCACAAACAAGTGTGATGATCTCGTTTCAGTGCGGCTTTTCGATAGTTCCGAAATAAGAACGGATTATAAAGTAGTTGGATCGTCTGCTCATCAATCCAGACAGCTCGCGATCGCTCAACTTCCCGCCAAGCCCGATGGGGCAAACATGGCGTTAGTTGTTGACCATCCATATTGAGTACCGTTATCAGTGGTTCCTCTCCATCATGACTATGATTCATCGATTTCACTCCACCTGTAAGACATGTTCTAGCCTATAGTATTAATATAAAACAAAAACACCATCCTCATACGGATGGTGTTCATCATGGTGGAGGCGAGGGGAGTCGAACCCTTGTCCGAAGATAACGTCATAACTGGTTTTAGCTTATTCATGATATTCGAACTCATGTCGTTTTCCGGTTGCAGCATAGATGAGATTTCGAACTTATTTCCGTTAGCATCCTCGCGTACTCGTTTATTATTCTTGATATAGTAAATGGATGCCCATGGCTTCTTGCGTGCATGTTGATTCGCTTTTTTTCAGAATTTCTTGGAGCTGCTCTCGATTGGCAACCATCCTGAGTCCCCTCCAGTTTTCTAATTACGCTTATTATATCATAAACAGAAGAGCCACCAACCAGGTCACTGGCTGATGGCTCTATCATTGTTATGTATGGAGGCGAGGGGAGTCGAACCCCTGTCCGAAGATAACGACAACACAAGCTTCTACGGGTGTAGTGACAGATTTAATGTCACCCTAGGAACTCCCTGTCACCGGATTCCCTTCAGGTCAGCCTGATTGTCTTCTTCAGCTAGCCCCAGGCGGAGACTAGACAGCGTATCCCACTAAAGTTGAGCCCTCATCCCGGTACATGGGCGATACAGAGCGAGAGCACGCTCACAGGTTATTAAGCTGCGAAAGCGTAGTTGTTTTGTTGTTTGCCGTTTAATTGGCTTTAGCGTTGATGAAGTGGACGCGTCCCCACTACCCGCTACTCATGCCCGAACTATCCCCGTCGAATCCAAAAACGCCCCCTTAAGTTGGAGAAATGCCGGTGCTTCGCACCTTAGCGTTCCTGCCAAAAAGGGCTATCGGATTAAATCAAAGAATATTCAGCCATAGCAGTCGATTGATGCCGCACACTCTTTCCCTCCAAGAAAGAAGAATGCGCCAACTGTATGCCGATTGTCAAAGATCTTATTGATCTCTTACATCACTTAGTATATCACATTCGACATCAAAATGATATATACATTGCAGGTAACACAGCTAAAAGCTGCCATCCCACTGTTAACATTAAACATTATGCTGATTTCTTAAACAGCATACCACGAATAACCGTGATTACCGTGCAATCTTCTGCTTCTCGCGCAGCGCACGCTGGATATCGCGTTGTGCGTCCTTCTTGGCGGCATCGGCACGCTTGTCGTACTGACGCTTACCTTTACCAAGGCCCAGCAACAACTTCGCATAGCCGTTACGGATATAAATCTTCAACGGTACAATCGCGTAGCCATCCTGCTTGGACAGGCCCAGCAGCTTGCGGATCTGCTCCTTATGCAGCAGCAGCTTCCGTGTCCGCGTAGGGTCCGTCGGGTTGTTGCGGTTCCCCTGCTCGAACGGGCTGATATGCATGTTATGAATATGAATCTCGCCATTCCGAATGGTAGCGAACGCATCTCCAATATTGGCACGGCCGTTCCGTATGGATTTGATCTCCGTTCCGGTCAACACCATCCCGGCTTCATACGTATCCTCGATGAAATAATCATGGGAAGCTTTTTTGTTCTGGGCCAGAACCTTCCCGTCACTTTTCTTACCCATGGTCTCACCCCTTGTCATCAACAATGATAATGGAAAAAGGACTTCCGGCAGACCGCCAATTGCAATCTCACCAGAAGTCCATTGTATCAAACGTCCGCCTCCAAAAGCAAGGCGGGGCAAGCGACTCCCTCGATGGATCAGGAGAGCATTCTTACTTTTTCTTCTTGCGTACAAAAGCGGCCGTGCCGTTTCCGCCTTTGCTCTTCCGTTTACGACCACCGCCGCCTCCGCCGGAGTTCCCTCCAACGTTGCCGCCTGGAGTTGGACCTTCGCCGATGAAAATGCCGCTGCCCGACGTCTTCTTGCGTCGGTTCTTCCCACCGGCACCGCCAGAGCTGCGTGCATTGCGGTCAAAGCCGAGAGCGCCGCCCCCAGCGGAGCTGTATCCGCCTTTGCCGGAGCCAAAGGCGAAGTTCGACGCCTGCTGCTCGCCTGCGCCTGCGCCAGCACTCGCACCTGTCGGCGCCTCGCCGCCGCGCTTGCCGCGGCCGCCCTGGCCTCCGGCGCTGTCACTGCGGCGCCCGCCTGGCGCGCCGCCTTCAGCCGCGCCGCGTTTGCCGCCGCGGCCCTTACCCCCGCGGGCTGCGCCATCGCGGGCACCAAATCCGCGGCCGCCATTGCCGCCGCGGTCGCCTTCGCCGCGCCCTTGGCGGCGCGGCTTCATGTCCACCATCTCAAAATCGATGGTGTGATCGTCCATGTTCACCTTCGCCACGCGAACCTTCACATCATCACCGATGCGGTATACCTTCGAGGTCCGCTCCCCGATCAGCGCCATATGGCCCTCATCGAAGTGATAATAATCGTCGGTCATCGCGCTGAGACGAATCAAGCCTTCGACCGTATTCTCCAGCTCAATGAACATGCCGAAGCTAGTCACGCTGCTGATAATGCCTTCGAACTCTTCGCCGACCTTATCCAGCATGAACTCGGCTTTCTTGAGCGCTTCCGTATCGCGCTCCGCATCCACGGCCACACGCTCACGCTCCGAGGATTGCTGGGCGATGTCAGCCATCCGGCCCGCCAGCTGCTCATGGCGCTTCTCATTAAGCGCGCCGCCGCTCTCCAGCACTTCCCGGATGACCCGGTGAATGACCAGATCGGGATAACGCCGAATCGGAGACGTAAAGTGAGAATAATATTCGGCCGCAAGACCGAAGTGGCCCGTGCTTTCCGCGTCATATTTCGCCTGCTTCATCGATCGGAGCATCATCGTGCTGAGCACCGTTTGCTCCTTCGTGCCTTGAATGGCTTCCAACAGGTTTTGCAGCGCACGCGGATGGATTGAGTTGCCCCGTCCCTTCACCTGATGCCCGAAATTGGCCGCGAACGCCATAAAGTTCTGCAGCTTCTCCTGATCCGGATCCTCATGGATCCGGTAGATGAACGGTACCTTCAGCCAGTGGAAATGCTCAGCTACGGTTTCGTTGGCCGCCAGCATGAATTCTTCAATGATCTGCTCCGCGATGGAGCGTTCTCTTTTGACGATATCCACGGCTTTGCCATTCTCGTCCACAATGACCTTGGATTCCACAAAATCAAAATCCACCGCGCCCCGGCGCATCCGGCGGTTCCGCAGCTTCAGCGCGAGCTCGCGCATCAAGCGGAAATCCTCCACGAGGTCACTATAGCGCTCGATCAGCTCCGGATCCTCATCCACCAGGATTTTTCTCACATTGTTATACGTCATCCGTTCTTTCGTACGGATAACACTCGTAAAGATATCGTGCTTCACGACTTTCATCTGATCGTTGAATTCCATCTCACAGGACATCGTCAGACGATCCACCTGCGGATTCAAGCTGCATATGCCGTTAGACAGGCGGTGCGGCAGCATCGGAATCACCCGATCCACCAAATACACGCTGCAGCCGCGATTGTAAGCTTCCTTATCCAGCTCGGAACGCTCGCGGACGTAATAGCTGACATCGGCAATATGGACGCCTAGACGGTAATTCCCGTTCGGCAGACGTTCCACATTTACCGCATCATCGAGATCCTTGGCATCTTCGCCGTCAATTGTCACAATGTTCAAGCCGCGCAAATCACGGCGTCCCTGCTGCACGATCTCATCTTCCGTAATGGAATCCGGCGCTGCATCCGCCTCAGCCAGCACTTCCTCCGGAAAACCTTCCGGCAGCTGATGCTTGCGGATAATGGACAGAATGTCGACACCCGGATCATCCTTGTGACCCAGAATCTCCACCACTTCGCCCTCTGCCGCAGCTCTTCCTTCCGGATAGCTCACCAGCTTCACCACGACCTTCACGCCATCAACGGCTCCGTTCATCGCATGCTTCGGAATAAAAATATCCCGGTTGATCCGCTTGTCATCCGGCAGCACGAAGCCATAGGCTTCATGGTTCTGGAATACACCCACGACTTGGGTGACGGCGCGCGTCACGATACGGACCACTTCGCCTTCCATTTTGCCGCCGTCGTTCTGTTTGGAACTGATCCGGATAAGCACGATATCTCCATTCATCGCACTCTTCAAGTCATTGGCATGAATGTACACATCCGGGTGCTCGCGATCATCGGGAATCAGAAAGGCAAAACCCTTCGCATGTGCCTGCAGACGTCCGCGCAGCAAATTCATCCGTTCCGGCACGCCATAACGCTCGGTGCTGGTCAGAATGATTTTTCCGGATTGCTCAAGCTCATTCAGCAGCTTCAGGAATTCTCTGAATTCATGGGCATCCTTAATGGCAAAATGCTGCTCCAATTCCTGGTACGTCATCGGTTTGTATGCAGTTTCCCGCATAAAATTCAGTAATATTTCTTCAGTTATCATCATTATCACCTCGGGGAACCTGCAATTTCATCGTTCCGCTATCCATTCTTTACCTTCATATACTCATACCCTAGTATACACGAATTTAATCCCCGGTATCCTTCCGAACACCGCCCTTACCTATGTATTCCGAAATTCAGGCAATAAAAAACCCCCGCTCTTCCAAGAGTGAAAAAGCGAGGGTAACATTAATTGTTATTTCAACATAGCAACAACGATGGCCAAAATCATAAATCCTGCTGCAAGACCTACCGTTGTACGCTGCAGTACGAGATCCATACCGCGAGCCTTCGTTTTACCAAAAAGATGTTCCGCACCGCCGGAGATGGCACCGGCAAGACCTGCGCTTTTCCCTTTTTGGAGAAGAACGACAGTAATCAACCCGATGGAGAAAATAACAAGCAACACTTCAAAAAATACAACCATGACTTCCACCTCCTACGTATGTAAACATCTGAATTTATTATCTGAAGAGACATTCTAGATTCTACATGAAAAACAGCATTTTTATTATACCACAGCTTTATCGACCTGACAAGGAGTAAGGGTGAATCACTCCAACCAGAATCATATCATCCTGTTTCTCGGTTATAAGTCACAGCACCTAAATCAATCAGTGTGCATTCCGGATCGTTAGAACAACTTTTCGTCTGACAGAACCTTACCAGCCTGATCCTTAGCTTGAACTGAAAGGCTTAGTGGAGTATCTTCCCAGATATAATACCATAGAGCAAAATCGCTTTCTCTTACTAAATTACCTTTTTGCCCATTTACCTCTATTGTCGTTATTTGAGGGTTGGTAATTGTCCCGTAAACAACGCTAAATTGTTCGGACTCAGCAACTTCATATGTAAAACCTTTATTTGAAGCAATCGGTATACCTCCTACTATGTTCGCTTTTATCATTCTATTGTTCTCTAATACACCTAATCCAAGTCCAGGGTAAGTGTTATATACTGTATTTGTATAAAAGGCATAAATATTTTTGTTTTTCATGTCATAATGAACCAATTCTTTAAACGTATTATCTTGAATAGTAAGCTGTTCAACAATCTTTGTTTCAATAGATTTGCTGTCGAAAATAATGAATTGAAGAAAGATACCGAACACGAATAATAAGGTCAATAATGAGATGATTACTTTTATTCTCAAAGTGATTCACCTTTTTCTTCTGTATTCCCTTTAGAGTAGCTGCAGCTCACCAAAAAAATAAATGGCCTGCCCCTCCAGCGTTGGCAGACCACCTGTTTCATAGCAGCCAAGGCTGCTTTATTTCACTCGGAACGATCCTGTGCTGATCGCGACCAGCTCGCCCTTATCGTTCGTTATTCTGCATTCCGTCGTGACCGAACGGTGCGTCTGATGCACGATGCTTGCCGTAACCGTAAGGACCCCGGCCCTGGCCGGCATGACAAAATGCACGTTCAGATTGCTTGTCACCGTCGATTCGCCGGGACGCTCCAGCATGACGGCAATGCCCATGGCGTTATCCATCAGTGAGGAGAGCACGCCGCCATGCACGATGCCCATCATATTCATATGATGAGGCTGCGCATCCAGCGTGACAACAACCGCCTCCGAGCTGGCTGACGCAAGCTTGCAGCCGAGATATCCCCAAAAGGTGGGCTCCGCCGCTTTGGTCATGGCCTCGATGTACGCCTCCCGGTCGAATGCCGGCTGTTCGGCCTTCGCGTCGGGGTTGACATTGGTATGATTCATTAGGCCGCCTCCTTTTTACTTCTGACGTTGTTAGATACTGTATCCATTCCTGCGGGAGAACATGAATCGTAGGTCGTGCCTGCCGCGACTGTTCTTTCGCTTCAGCCCGTTCTGCCTTCCTCTTCCTCCTCCAGCAGCTTGCGGCGCAGCACCTTGCCTACCATCGTCTTCGGCAGCGAATCGCGGAAGACATATTCACGCGGCACTTTATAGGCCGCCAGCTGGCTGCGGCAAAACTTCTCCAGGCCCGAAGGGTCCGGAGACGCGCCATCCTTCAGTACAATATAAGCTCTCACGGTTTCGCCGCGATAATCGTCCTTCGTTCCGACCACGACGGCTTCCTTCACGGACGGATGCTCATACAGCACTTCCTCGATCTCCCGAGGATAAATATTGAAACCGCTTGCAATGATCATGTCTTTCTTGCGGTCGATGATCGTAAAATACCCCTCTTCGTCCATCGTGGCCATGTCGCCCGTGAACAGCCAGCCGTTGCGGAGCGTATCAAACGTCTCCTCCGGCCGGTTCCAATACCCCATCATCACCTGCGGTCCCTTCACGATCAGCTCGCCAGGCTCGCCGACCGGCATTTCTTCGCCCGTCTCCGGATCCACGACCTTCGCGTCCGTATCCGGAACGGGGACGCCGATGGTGCCGATCTTCCGCCTCCCCCATATCGGATTCACATGGGTAACCGGGGACGCCTCGGTCAGGCCGTAGCCTTCGATCAGCCGACCTTTGGTCAACTCCTCGAACTTATCCTGCACCTCGACCGGAAGCCCGGCAGAGCCGCTAACGCAGGCATTGATCGACGACAGATCGTATTCCTTGATCCGCGGGTGATTTATCAGCGCGATATACATGGTCGGGGCGCCTGGGAAGAGTGTCGGCTTCATTTTTTTGATCAGGTTCAGAATCATCGTCACTTCGAACTTCGGTACCAATATCAGCATGCCGGCACGGTAGATCGCCTGGTTCAGCAGTACGGTCAACCCGAATACGTGAAAACAGGGCAAAACCGCTAAATAGCGCTCCTTCCCATCCTCCACCTGAAAGCACCAGTTCGCAGACTGCACAGTATTGGCGATCAGATTCATATGCGTCAACATGACGCCTTTGGGAACGCCGGTCGTGCCGCCTGTATATTGGAGCAGGGCCAAATCCTTCTCCGCTTTCACGGATTCGCAGACGGGATCATTCGGCGCGCCAGCAAGCAGCTTTTTGAAAGCATGGACGCGGCTTCCATAGTCGACGACCGGAAGAGGGCCCTCCTTCTTGGCTTTGAACGGGTAGAGGAGATTCTTGGGGAATGGCAGATAATCCGCCACAGATGTGACGATCATATGCTCCAGTTCCGTCTCCTCGATGACTTTTTCAACGCGGGATACAAACATATCCATCGTAATGATGATCTTGGCACCGGAATCCTTCATTTGATGCGCAATTTCCCGCTCCATATAGAGCGGGTTGGTCATGACGGCCACGGCCCCTGCGAGCAGCACGCCATAATAGGAAATAACGACCTGCGGGCAGTTGGGCAGCATAATCGCTACCCGGTCGCCCTTCTTGATCCCTTTGCTGCGGAGCGCATTCGCCATCCGGTATGACGAATCCAGCAGACTCCTGTAGTTGATCGTCTTTCCCATGAAATACAGGGCCGGACGATTCGGAAACTTCTGCGCCGACGTTACGAGAAATAATGCTAAATTCTGTTTCGGATAATCAAAAGCGGGGGCTACTTCGGGCGGATAAAACGGCAGCCAAGGCTTTGTATCCATACAAAACCAACCCTTTCCTAAGGAATGCTCCTTCTTTCCTACTCCAAGAAAAATCTCTCTCTTTTGCGGTTACTTGCATCGTATTGGCGTTGACGCTTAGTTACACCGTGTACCGCTCGTTCTTGACCACGCGGGCTGCGATGCTGCGCTTGAGGGCCACCGTATCGACCGGCGTGCAGCGCGTCAGCTTCTTGAGCACCGACAGCTGCATCCGCAGCATGTCGCCGGTTTCCACCGAAGCCAGCGTTTCTTTGGCGAGTGCTTCAATGCGCTGGAACGCCTCGTAAGCAAACACCTGCGTCATCTCGATCATGCTCGCTGCTTTTTCCTCCGAGGTGCGTTCGATTTGCTTGCGGGTGCGCAGCAATGCGCTTTCGAGGGCATAAATATCAATCATCATATCCGCCAGGTTGGACAAGGCCTCCTGCTCCTTCTCCAGCTTCGCGCCGAACTTCTGAACGGCCAGACCGCCGGCGAGGAGGAAAATCTTCTTGCTCATGTCCAGGAAATGCGCTTCCTGCTCCAGCGTTCCTTCAAAGGTTTGGCCCGGTACCAGCTGGAGCAGTTCCCCTTGCAGGCCTTGCGCTTTTTGCAGGAGCGCGATTTCGCCTTTCATCGCCTTCTTCACGAGCGTGCCCGGAATGAGGAGCCGGTTGATCTCGTTCGTGCCTTCGAAGATGCGGTTGATGCGGGAGTCCCGATAGATGCGTTCCACTTTATACTCTTGGATGTACCCATAGCCCCCGTGAATCTGCACCGCTTCGTCTGCCACGTTATCCAGTCCTTCCGAACAGAACACCTTGTTGATCGAGCATTCGATGGCATAGTCGGAAATCGCGGCCGCCGAGTGGATGCCTGCATCCTCGCTGTTGTAATCGATGTCCTGCATCGCTTCGTCCAGCAGTCCTGCCGTACGGTACACCATGCTCTCCATCACGAAAGCGGTGATGTTCATCTTGGCCAGCTTCTTGCGCATGAGCGGGAACTGCGAAATGGGCGTATCGAACTGTTTGCGGGTGTTAGCATATTTCGCGCTCAGCTCGATCGATTCCTTCGCTGCACCGACAGTACCAGCCGCCAATTTGTACCTGCCGATGTTCAGGATGTTGAAGGCGATCCGGTGGCCCTTGCCGATCTCGCCGAGCAGGTTCTCCTTCGGTACCTTCACGTCTTCGAAGAAGAGCGGACGCGTCGACGAGCCCTTGATGCCCATCTTCTTCTCCTCCGGCCCGAGCGTGAAGCCTTCCATCTCCTTCTCAACGATGAACGCGGTGAAGTGCTCTCCGTCAATCTTGGCGTAGACGATAAAGATATCCGCAAATCCGGCGTTAGTTATATATAGCTTCGATCCGTTCAAAATATAATACTCCCCGTCGTCGGACAGGCGTGCCGTCGTTTTGGCGCCCAGCGCATCCGAGCCAGAGGTCGGCTCCGTCAAGCAATAAGCCGCGATTTTCGCGCCGGTCGAAAGATCCGGCAGGTACTTCTGCTTCTGCTCGGTCGTGCCGAAGAACACGATCGGCAGCGTACCGATCCCAACATGAGCCCCGAAGGAAAGCGCGAAGGACGATCCCTTCGCCAAGTTTTCGTTAATAATCGTAGAGCTGACCTTATCCAGTCCGATCCCGCCGAACGGCTCCGGCACATCGGCTCCGAGCAGGCCCAGCTCGCCTGCTTTGCGAAGCAGGTCTACCGTCATCTCGTAATTCAGCTTCTCCAGCTCTTCATCGTGCGGCACCACTTCGCCGTCGATAAAATCGCGCACCGTCTCGCCGATCATGCGATGCTCTTCCGTAAAATCCTCTGGTGTCAGGATGCGCTGCATATCGGGATTGTCGATGACAAAGCTGCCGCCTTTGATTTTCGGTTCTTTGGTTTGGTTATCGCTCATGATTGGTTTCCCCTTTCGGAATTGGAATAAGGTGAAGTGCTATGGTGGCCTTGGTGTTGCTAGGTTGCGAACTTACTGGTTAATCATAGATGGTGTATGTGTTACTGCGGCGCAATATTGGCGCTCCGCGTGCGGATTGTACTTCCGATCGCTGTTGAGTTTGGATTTCAAGGAATGGATCTATCAATAGTAGAAATCCAAACTCAAAGGCGACCGCTGCCGCTTCTCCAGTACAATTCCGCCCTCTCCGCTGGGCTAGAGCACTCAGGCCCTGAGCCATGCCAACAGTTATCCTTGCACTCCACCTGTGGTTGGAGTGAGTGGTGCCGTGTCCGGTCCGTGTACGGAGCGGACACGGGTATATCGTGCGCACTGCTCCCTGTGCGCACGGTGCGTGGTCCGGGGCATGCTTGGATTGGCTGTCGACCCTGGTGACCTTGGCGGGCCCAATTCCCTCCTCGGGACCAGCTCCGCCTCTCCCCAATCAAGAAGGAGGCTGCTTCCCTGGGTCTGACAACTGACAGGATTGGTTTTTATTTCAATAACTAACGAGTCACGACTACTAAGGAAGAGGCAATTACGCCCCGGCGGCATGCACCTCGAACACTCCCGCTGCGCCCATGCCGCCGCCGA